>WTCN01000267.1 GCA_013138555.1 Methyloprofundus sp.
TTCTTTAAAAATAATATGCATATTTTTCTCGTTCCCATGCTCCAGCGTGGGAATGCAGTTTGTGACGCTCTGCGTCACGGAACGCAGAGCGTTCCAGTATGAATTTCCACGGAGACCGTGGGAACTAGTACTACGTCCCTTAAATAACCGATAACACAGATCCAACAATCAGTCTTTTACAAACCTGGGGAGTAGGCTTTAGCCTACACACAAGCGGCCCATGTAGGCTAAAGCCTACTCCCCAGTTTTATCGGTTATTTAGAGTTTCTTGTACTAGTGATTAGTTAGCTCTTATACAAAAAAAGCCAGCTACCGAATTACTTCAATAGCTGACTTATCAGTTAAGTTTTGCATCATAGCGAAACCAAGCTGATTTAATGAGCACCACCCTGGGCTCTTATAGCTTCCACGGCATCACCCAATGTAAAGCTAGCTGCTTTCATGCGTGGAGGATACTTCTTGAATGTCGCCATAAATTTTCCCACATAATCTGCTGCAGGTAGTAGCAAGTAGACTCGATCCAGCATCCAGTCGTAATAGGTGTTAGAAGTTTTCTGCGAACGTTCATAAGGATCACGGCGCAAGTTGAAAATCAATGGCACACGTAAGGGAATAAAGGGCTCTGCCCATGCCTGAAACGTTCCTTCTACGCGCTGCTCCATAAAGATTGCTTTCCAGTCCTTATAACGCAGAGCTGTCAAATCCCCATCATCGGAAAAATAGAAGATTTCATTACGCGGGCTTTCTTTAGTTTCCCCTGTCAGCATTGGCAGGATATTATAACCATCCAGATGCACCTTATAATTTCTGCCAATAGCCTTATAGCCAGTCAGTAGCTTTTTCTTGACTTGTGTATTGCCTGCTACTGCTAATAAGGTTGGCATCCAGTCCATATGGTGGACAATTTCATTAGAGACTGTATCCGCTTTAATTTTACCCGGCCAACGTACCATTGCTGGTACGCGCCAGCCGCCTTCCCAGTTAGTATTTTTCTCACCACGGAAAGGTGTCATCGCTGCATCAGGCCAAGTATTCATATGTGGGCCATTATCAGTCGAATAGAAAACCAGGGTATTATCGGCGATTTTCAGATCATCCAGTTTTTTCAGGAATAAACCGATATGACGGTCATGCTCAACCATCCCATCACTGTATTCATCCTGCCCGGAAATACCGCGTAATTCTTTTTTAACATGGGTACGAAAATGCATACGTGTACCACTCCACCATACAAACCAAGGCTTTCCTGCTTTATGTTGGCGATCGATAAAATCCAGTGCAGCAGCAGAGGTTTCATCGTCTACTGTTTCCATACGTTTCTTTGTTAATGGACCAGTGTCTTCAATCTTGCCATCAGCAAATGAATGAATAACGCCACGAGGGCCAAATTTCTTTCTAAACTCTGGTTCTTTAGGATAGTCTTCATTTTCTGGTTCTTCTTCTGCATTTAGGTGATATAGATTACCAAAAAACTCATCGAAACCGTGATTGGTTGGTAACATCTCATCCCGATCCCCGAGATGGTTTTTACCAAACTGCCCCGTCGCATAGCCTTCTTTTTTCAACAGACCAGCGATGGTCGGATCTTTTTCGCTAATGCCACCTTTAGCACCTGGCAAACCCACTTTACTCAGGCCCGTACGAAACACACTTTGCCCTAAAATAAAAGAAGAACGGCCCGCAGTACAGCTTTGCTCACCATAGTAGTCAGTAAACATCATACCTTCTTTGGCAATACGATCTATATTTGGTGTCTGATAGCCCATCATGCCCCGTGTGTAGGCACTGATATTGGATTGCCCTATATCATCACCCCAGATGACCAATATATTGGGTTTTAGTGCCGCACTGGCATAACTCCCAAACAGTATTCCAATAAACAGCATACCTGCTGATATTGTCTTGACAAGTTTCATCATAGATTCCTTCTTTGTATAAAATAGTTTACGTTGAATACATTTAGCAACAAAATGCTGCGTTAGCAATGCTAACACAAAAGCTAGGTGCATACTTAATACATAAACTCACCGTCATCCCCTGTTTAGGCTAGTTGTAGACAATCAAACTATAGTAACTCAACAAAGGACATCATTTTGAGCGCATTTGTAGGAGCGGCCTTTAGTCGCGAAAGAAAAGGCAAACATATGTTGTTTCCCGGCTAAAGACCGCTCCTACGGGACTACTACTGGTATGATCAAACAGGCTTCCAGTCCCTTGCCCTTACCGGGAAACAATTGAACTTTCCAGCTATGAACATCACATAACTGACGAACTATCGCCAGGCCTAAACCACTCCCTCCGGTTTTTTTACTACGCGAACTATCCAGTCGAAAGAATGGCTGAAATACGGCTTCAAGCTGTTCTTTTGGAATACCAGGTCCTTGATCCTTAATACGAATAATCAGGTTTTTACCCTTTCTTATACAAGACAAGTCGACTGGTTCATCCCCCCCATAGCAAAAGGCATTATCAAGTAAATTGGTCAATACTCGGTGCAGTGTATCCACTTCTATCATACAAGTACCACACTGACTAACCTGCCAGTTTATAGTCTGTTTCTGCCTTTGGTAATCTGCGACAATTGTAGCTATCAGTTGCTTCAGATCGGTCTCAACCGGCTTGCTTTTATCCAGTCCTTTGACTAATTCAAGCGCCTGTTGTATCAAGCGTTCCATTTCCTTAAGGTCGTTTCTTAATCCAGCAATCAAACTGCTATTGTTATTATCTTCCAGTAATTCTAATGCAATCTGCATCCGGGTAATGGGCGTGCGCAGGTCATGAGAAATACCACCAAATAATATTGCCCTATTGGACATTAATTGAGATAGTTCTTCCGCCATACGGTTAAAGCAATGCGCCAGAGAAACCAGTTCTTTGGCTCCGGTTTCCGGAATACGTATTGAAAAATCTCCTCTGCCTAGCCGATTCGCTGCTGCAGATAATTTTCTCACCGGTCTGGTTATACGACGAACTAATAAAATCGTTGTTATCAGAATAAGTAAACAGGCTGAAGCAATAATACCTGCAAGTGCCATAGGGGGCTTTGGCCCAATGCGTTCATGATAAAAACCTATTCTTACCACTTGTCCATTTTGCATAATATTAACCCAAAAACAGCACGGACCTTCCAAGTGTTGCTTTATCTCAAGCTGTTGACCAGTGTGGAGCAATAATGCTTTTTCCAGACGAGGGATAAAGGGATAATTCTTTTTAATTGCTGTTACCGGAACCGGATCAGTGCTTATAAAAAGCTGATGATCCTCGCGTAGGTGTGTCTGAAACTGCATACGCTCTTGTTCATTAAGAGAGACCCATGACTCACTGACCATACTGATAAATGCAGCCATATCGTCAGCCGCACGATCAGACATAGGAATCAATACAAAATATAATACCAGGCCAATTGATAAGCCCGTATAAATAATCAAGCCAAAAGCAAGCGTTATACTGGTTTTAAGCGATAACGATTTGGGCCGTTGAAACCAGTTCATTTTTCCAGGGCTGTTACTACAAACCGGTACCCCTCACCCCATACAGTTTGTATAAATAGAGGTGCCGCTGTATCTGCTTCAATTTTTTGGCGTAGGCGCATAATTCGCACATCAACACTGCGATCAAAAGGCGAACAATCATGTCCTTTCAATTTTTCCAGCAAGGTGTCTCTGCTTAATACCCGGTTTGGGTTTTCCAAAAATATTTTCAGTAAAGAAAACTCACCACTGGTGATTGGAATATCCTCAGCACCACGTCTAAGTGATTGACTTATAGAATCAAGTTGATAAGGGCCAAAAGTAAATTCCACCTGCTCACTCTCAGGTTCTATGCTTTTCGCACGAGTATAACTACGCAGTACGGAGCGAATACGGGCAAGTAACTCCCTGGGACTGAATGGTTTTGCCAGGTAGTCATCGGCCCCGACTTCAAGACCTATAATTCGGTCGACCTCTTCTCCACATGCAGAAAGCATGATGAGTGGAATTTGTCCGTTGCTATTAAGTCGCTTAGCAATACTAAGACCATCTTCGCCCGGAAGCATCAAATCGAGAATAATAAGATCCGGAGATGAATTCTCGAGATAAATATCCATTGCCTTTCCCTCTTCAACTGTATCAACGGCAAAACCCTGCTTTTCCAGGTATTGGCGCAGTAGCTTACATAACTCTAAATCATCATCTACGACTAATATTTTTGACTTTTTATTACTGTCCAAGTGAAACCATCCCTTCTGTTACATTTTGTTACAAAATATGTGGAAATAGAAATATGTTAGAAACATCTTATATATAAACTATACCTTAAATTAATTATTATCAATACACAGATAAGAAATTAACGGAATTGTCTGACACAAAAAAACTGGGCAATATTTTTTAAAGCAAATATGAGGTACTTGTATGCATATAAAAACTAAATTGATAGCAATAATATTAACGTTATCTGTGCTGTCTCCCGCGGTGGTTTCTGCAAAAGGAAGAGGAAATAATAGCGCTAGCACCAGCCAACTACAAAGTACTCAATTAACGGCTGAAGAAGAAAATTTACTATGGATGCGTGAGGAAGAAAAGTTAGCACGCGATGTTTATCTGACAATGTACGATCTATGGGGAGCATCAATATTTAACAATATTGCCAAATCAGAACAGAGTCATATGGATGCATTACTGAAAAAAATAGAACTATATGGACTAACTGACCCTGTCGCCCCTGATTCTTATGGAGTTGGAGATTTTAATAATAAAGAATTTCAGCAATTATACATTACGTTAACTGGTATTGGTCAAGACTCTTATAGAGATGCACTATGGGTTGGGGCGAATATAGAAGATCTGGATATCCATGATTTAATGGAAGCCATCAAGGAAACCAAGGAAACAAATAATCTTGCGTTGCAAACTACCTATGAAAGCTTACTGGAAGGGTCAAAGAGTCATTTACGTGCTTTCGTTAGCTTATTGGGTGAATACACACCTGAATATATAGATCCAACATTATATAAGGCAATTATCAACGCTCGTTAATTTCAGGGCACCTGAGCTTGGCTTAGGAACGCGCACAAAATAACTTAGACAGGTTACATGACTGTAGGATGGGCAAAGCCATAGCATGCCCATCTTACAGTTATTCAGACGTATGCATATTCCTCAGACCATCTTAATTTGTACCAAACAGCTAATTTATTTAGCACTAATTAGATTTTTTAAAAACATAAACGAGGAATTTTATGAAACCAAATTTTTATAAATCATTTGCGCTAATAGTGTTGCTGATATTTTCTCAAGCAGCAATTTCTGGACAATCAGAACACGCTGAAGTACGTGCCTTTTATGGTGACAAGAAACGAGATAAAGTTGTCGTTATTGATGTAAAAAGAATGAAATTGATAGACGCAGTCGCTACTAAAGGTAAAATGCCTTACCCTGTAGACCGTGCAGGTAACCTGGACAAAGTCTATGCCATTACTCGAGGGTCTAAATCAATGGATGTTATTGATGCGGAAACACTGGAGAATGTTGGACAAATCAGGCTCAAACATAAACCACGTTCAGGTGAGTCTTATAACTCCAGATTAGGATTAGCTCTGATTGCTGGTGCCGATAAACCTTTAACCAGTGTCATCGATGTTATGAGAGACAGAGTTGTTGCAGAAGCAGGGGGAAATACATATACAACCCAGATTCGAGACAATGGTGGTACTATTTCATCCGGCCATCCAGCCTGGTTGACTAAAGACCGGTTTGTGGTTATCGATCGGGCTAACCGTCTAATTCAATTATGGGGTATTGAGAAAATACAACATGGGAATAGCCTAAATTATGGCTGGGAAGTGACTTTGCTTGATGAAGAGTCTACACCAACATCTGTGCATCATATTATTCATCGCGATGTTTCACGATTAAGCGAGGAAGAAAAGCATACGTTTTATGCTTTAGCTGAAGGTTCGGCAAAGGAAGAGATTCATCCTGCTATCTTAGAATTAAAGTTAAGTGATAGTGATAGTGATGATAATTATGATGATCAGTTGACATGGGTTGATCAAGTGAAAATGGATAGTTTTGGGAAAAATAATTACGATGCAAAAATCATGTCATCACATCATGCAGATTGTCACCCTGATGGTGTGCATATATATGCAGGATCGACTGAGGGGCATTTATTTGTAATTAATCGCAAAAAAATGGAAATTGAAAAAGTGATAAAAACAGGTAAAGGTACAGGGCATACACGCTTTGTTCCAGACCGAACTGAACCTATCGCGATTGTTACTAATCATAAGGATACTTTTGTAACTATCATTGATACCAAAAACCATAAGAAAATAAAAGACATTACCGTAAGTGGCGACCCAATATATGGCGGTGATGAGATTTTGCAATCACATACTAACTATATTAGTTCCGATAGTAAATTTTATTATGCATTCGCCAGCGACAACGGTATCTTTTATGAATTAGACCTAGAAGACCTATCTATTAACAGAACACTGCATATAAAAGGTGCAGTACCTGTACAGGGCTGTTTTATGAGTTGGGATGATTTTTCTTATTCTGCTGCCCACTCTTCTGGGGGAATGTAGAGCGGAAAAAACCTTAAGCTAATATGGAAGCATCTATAAAATAGAAGCTTCCAATCAAAACATACTCCATATTCTTATCCCGCTTAAGTGGATAGCCTAGTTATCGGCTCCATCATGCAAAAAGCTTCATAAGTAAATGTGTATAATTATCCTAACATTTATAGATCTGCAGCCCACTTATAGCAGGTTTCCAATACAGAATAATTTATGTTAACTACTTAGTATCGAACCTGCAATTTTAGTTTAGCCTTAAAAATTCAATTGCCTGCTCTTTTTCCTTAAGTGAAAAGCATTGCATATCAATATTTTTAAATAATTTATCTTCAAAATCGACAATCTTGTGTAGCCACTGCTTATCAGTCACTACGGCTACCCTGTTGATATTTTTTATACCATTCTCAAAAAGGAATTTGAACTTTTCAACCATGGCATCAAACTCAACACCGGTAAAACTATCGATTTCTTGATATAAATAAACCTTTCCATAACTTTCAATTTTTTCCTTAATAGCAGCAAGAACTTGCTTCATTTCAGCCTCAGTAATTTTTCCAGCCAACCGATAAGCAGCCGCCTGCTCAACTCCAATATCTAGCATTTCTAACATTTTCTAACTCCAGGAAAAACATTTTTTGCCAAGTATTTTTTAATCAATCTTCATTTGAGTAGGTCTAATACTGCTTTTGCTGCTAGTTCAGATGACGCAGGATTCTGACCCGTAATTAGATGTCCATCAGTAATTACATAAGGCTGCCAATCATCGCCTCTGGAATAAATAGCACCTTTAGCTTGTACACTATCTTCAAGCAGGAAAGGCACAACCTGAGTAAGCTGAACAGCTTCTTCTTCCGTATTACTAAAGCAGGTCACTGACTTCCCCTGTATCAAAGGAGTGTTATCTGCTGATTTAGCGTGCAGAAGTACTGTCGGCGCATGACATACCGCTGCGATAGGTTTCCCAGCGGCATACATTGCTTCAATGAAAGCAACTGAATAGGCATTATTGGTTAAATCCCATAATGGCCCATGGCCTCCAGGGTAAAAGACTGCATCATAATCATTCGCAGAAACCTCGGCTAACTTGAGACTATTGGCCAACTGAAACTGCGTATCTTGATCACTTTTAAACCGCCTAGTAGCTTCCGTTTGAGCAGTAGGGTCATCACTTTTAGGGTCCAAAGGCGGCTGACCTCCCTCAGGTGTTGCAATAGTGATATCGACATTTGCATCACTAAACACATAGTAAGGCGCAGCGAATTCCTCTAGCCAAAAACCGGTTTTTATACCCGTATCACCAAGCTGATCATGGGATGTAAGTATCATCAGAATCTTCATAAATATCTTCCTGTTAAATTCGAATATGGGGAAAAATCTATTATCGCCGCCCACCAAAAAGTGAACCCATAATACCTCTGACTATCTGTCGACCTAATTGACTACCGACACTACGCGCCACACTTTTCAACATTGCTTCACCCGCTGATTGTCGGCTACGCCCACGCTTAGGCTTTTCCTGTGCTGATATCTCTGCCATTCTTTCTGCTTTTTGCTTAAGCAACTCATAAGCAGATTCTCTATCAATTTCCTGATCGTAACGGTCTTTGTATGGGGAACGCCCCATTATTTCCATGCGCTCAGTTTCATTCAACGCGCCAATTTGTGATTCTGGCGGGCGAATCAGGACTCTTTCAACAGGTGTCGGGCTACCATCTATATTAAGCACAGACACCAGAGCTTCCCCTATTTTTAATTCTTTAATAACTTTCTCTGTATCTAGTTCTGGATTACTACGAAAGGTTTCAGCGACTGCTTTTATCACTTTCCGGTCTTTAGGCGTATAGGCTCTTAATGCATGTTGAATTTTTAAACCTAATTGGCCTAATACATCTTCTGGAATATCCAGCGGACTCTGGCTAATAAAATAAATACCTACCCCTTTGGAGCGTATCAGGCGCACAATCTGTTCAATTTTATCAACCAGTACACGGGGTGCACGATCAAATAGTAAGTGCGCTTCATCAAAAAACAGGACTAGCTTAGGCTTATCGGCGTCACCTACTTCAGGTAAGGTTTCAAACAAGTCAGATAATAGCCATAACAAGAAAGCAGCATACAATCGTGGCGATTTTGATGATAAATCAGTTGCATCCAGCACACTAATAACACCATTACCGGAAAAATCGGTACGACAAAAATCATCTAGCTGTACTGCAGGCTCACCAAAAAAGTCACTAGCCCCCTGCTCTTCCAGTACCAGTAAACGCCTTTGTATAGCTCCGATACTAGCAGAGGAAATATTGCCATAATCTGTTCTTAATATCTTGGCATTTTTTCCCATCCAGCTAAGCATAGAACGTAAATCTTTGAGGTCTAGCAATAACATACCCTGGTCATCTGCTATTTTAAAACAGCTATACAGAATACCCGTTTGAGTATCATTTAGCTCTAGCAAATGACTGAGTAACAAAGGCCCCATATCCGAAATAGTAGTACGCACAGGATGCCCGTCACGTGCAAAGACATCCCAGAACACAGTTGGATTGGCACGAAACTGAAAGTTATCAATTTTGACTTGCTGCACCCGCTGGGTGATGTTTTCGTGCGCCTGCCCTGCTTTGGCAATACCTGATAAGTCACCTTTAATATCCGCCATAAAAACGGGCACACCCAGCCGGGAATATCCCTCAGCCAGAATCTGTAGCGTAACTGTTTTTCCGGTTCCCGTTGCACCCGAAATCATGCCATGGCGATTTCCCATGGCAGCATTCATTATTATCTGAGTTGTACTATTTGCACCAATCAATATTTCCTGCATGCATATTCCTTTTTAACGACACTATTTATGTTTTTTTAATGCTTAGGAGCGAGAATTCAATAATACCCAAGTCTGACTTGTCTTTTGACTTCACACCCGCACTTGAAAAACAGTTGCGTAGCTCGCTATGCGCCTGTTTTCCCTGCACGACTGTGAAGCCAAAATACTGCGCCATACTTTCGGGTAATATTAAATCCTCGCTCCTTAGGCATATCATTCATGCAACCAGGTGAGTGCTTCACCACTCTCTTCAAAGTATCTAACCTCACCAGAGACAAACCATGAGCCAATTTTTGCTGCATACTCTTGCCACTGTTTGTTACCAAAAATGGCAATTTTATCAAATTCACTACCATGTTTTAATCCCAGTTTAAAATCATCCCACGCAGCTCTTAATTCCCAACCATCTAGCTCTGAACCATCAATAAAAACCTTTACTTTTGGATCATTAATACTCGCCAACGCTGAATCGATCATTGGGTTTATTTTCTCATAATCTTTATGTGTTAGTGTCCCTATGGCCTTTAAAGAAAGGAAAAATTCATTACCTATTCTTTCAATACCGATTGAAAGTCCATGTCTAGTCATATTCATAATATTACCTCATTTTTAGATGTGAAAGTTATTGACGGATCAACTCATTCTGATCAGTATGTTCAAAGACTTTTCCATAAATTTCTACCATTGTCGTTTCAGCAAATGAGAGTATTTTATTTGTTATTATTAATTTTTGATGAAACTCTGTGGTACGGGCATTCTCCTGCATAAAAGGCGACTGAATAATCTGCCAGTTTTTATCAAAAATGCTTGCCGATACTTCAATATTAACGCTTTCGCCTATGTCATTTAATTCGCTATATTTCCCTCCGGCGAGTAAACAAACTCCACGAGGTATTACCAGAGAATGCATAACAACTTGCTCTTTAGGATCCCACATCCAGTATCCCGTCTCATCGTGAAAAACCTCATGATTCGATATTCGTTTAACTATTTGCCGGTAATGTATAACAGACAATACTTGTGACTCCGCATTAGTGACATCCCCAATAGCTGAAAAAACTATAGATTCATAATATAAATTTCTTTCAGAACCATCAGGATCTGGAGCAACATCAATCCCTTTATCACCTGCCCAGGTACCTATTAGACTCTGTAATGGACCATAATCTACCAATTGTTTGTCATTCATTTGCTCTCCTTGATATGCGTGCCTTTATAATATTGAATCAACCTAATGACTGCATTTTATATAGCATAAGCTATATAGTCTACAGCTTGAAGTTTTACTGATAAATATTTCTCTTAAGCGAGGAAACTTATGAATATACAGAAGTATAATATACCTGTTTATTTCAACCTTTCGTTTTGGAACTTATTAAATTTCCATTCCATCGTCGTATAGTGTTCCAGCTACAATAAAAGGCGTGATACACTAAACCCTCAAAGTGACAATCAAAGCTAATACTGAACATAATGCAATTTCCGCAAAACAATGACAGCCCGATCATCTCTAGAATTTTTATGGAAAACCTTAGAAAAAACCATTGCTGCAGGGACCAGGAATAATGATTCGATTAGATACGGATAATTACCAAAAGCTTTTTTTAGATGATATTCCCTTGATGGATGTCCGGGCACCCATTGAATTTGATAAAGGGGCTTTTCCTAATAGTCATAATATTCCAATTTTAAATGATCCGCAGCGTAAAGCTATTGGAACCTGTTACAAACATGATGGGCAAGATGCTGCAATCGCCTTAGGTTTAGAGCTGGCTACTCCTGAAATTAAAGAACAAAGAATGCAACAGTGGCAGCAGTTCGTAAAAGCACACCCTGAAGGTTATTTGTATTGTTTTCGCGGTGGGCTACGCTCACGCACGACTCAATCCTGGTTAAAAGAACAGGGGATCAACTATCCACTGATTAAAGGTGGCTATAAATCCATGCGCACATATTTGATGCAGCAATTGGAAGTCAGTTCGCAACAGATTTCATTTGTGACTTTAAGTGGGCTTACCGGTTCTGGAAAAACACGAGTATTAAACAAAACAAAATATCATGTTGATCTAGAAGGCCTGGCTAACCATCGTGGCTCAGCTTTTGGTAATGATGTTAATGATTTTCAGCCTACTCAGATTGACTGGGAAAATCAATTGTCTATTGCCTGCCTCAAATACCGACACCACTTCCCTGAATCAGGCTTATTACTGGAAGATGAGGGAAAAAGGATTGGACGTAGCATTATGCCAGAAGGTTTCATCAAGAAAATGGACCTATCACCGATTATATTTCTTGAGCGCGAGCTGGAACAACGTATCGCCATCATCTGCGAGGACTATATTACAAAAAACTGGCCACTTTATCAGCAGCAATACCAAGATGCCGCGTATGATAAGTTTTCCTCTTTTGTACTGGATAATCTGGCCCGCATAAAAAAACGCCTGGGTGGTACTCGTTACCAAAAAATAAACACCTCTTTCACCCTGGCACTGGATCATTTATTTACAACGGGGAAAAGTGATTTATTTGCTGAAGGAATCCGGCTATTACTGCTGGAATACTATGACCCCATGTACCAATATCAGTTACAAAAAAAACAGCATGAGATGTTGTTTCGTGGCACAGAACCTGAAATCCTAGCCTGGGTTGATGAACACCTACAGACGATGACACTATGAAAGATACACCAATATTTAAAGACCTTGTTTTAGTGGGTGGTGGGCATAGCCACGCCCTTGTTTTACGCAAATGGGCGATGAACCCGCTACCCGGTGTGCGTATTACTCTGATCAGCCCACAGACCATGACACCCTACTCGGGTATGCTCCCGGGGTTGATTGCCGGGCATTACAGTTTTGCACAAACGCATATCGACCTGGTGAAATTGTCACTGTGGGCTAATATTCGTTTTATTCAGGACAGCGTGACAGCCATTGATGTCGAAACTAATACGATAGAACTTAAGAATCGTCCTGCCATTGAGTTTGATATTGTTTCTATCGATATTGGTTCTACACCAAATCAACAGATTGAAGGCTCAGCTGAATTCACCACCCCCGTTAAACCGATAAGCGAATTTTATCAGCGCTGGAACCTCATTCAGGAACAAGCTCAACAAAACAAAATCAAATCACTTGCAGTTGTTGGTGGAGGTGCTGGTAGTGTTGAAGTCATCATGGCTATCGCTTATAAACTACAACACAACAATTCATCTATACAGTATCATCTGGTCACGGCAGCTGAAGATATTTTGCCCTCTTACAACCGCTCAGTCATCAATCGTGTAAAACAACAGCTTAATAATTATCATATTAATATTCATGCTTCAGCCCGAGTTAAAAAACTCAGTCAGGGTATTATTCATTGCCAAAATACCGATCCAGTCCTTGCTGATGAAATCATATGGTGTACCCAGGCCTCTGGCTCTACATGGCTACAACAAAGTAAACTGGAATGTGATGATTTGGGCTTTATGAAAGTCAGGCAAACGCTGCAGTCACTACACTATGATCATGTTTTTGCGGCGGGTGATATTGCCAACATGGTCGCTAATCCAAGACCTAAGGCTGGTGTTTATGCAGTGAGACAGGCACAGACATTATTTCACAACCTACGCGCAGTGTTACTTAATCAGGCGCTAGTTGAATATAAGCCTCAGAGTGGCTTTTTAAGCTTACTGGCTCTGGGTGAGAAACAGGCAACTGGTTCAAAATCCCTGCTCAGTTTTTCTGGCGACTGGGTCTGGCGCTGGAAAGACTCTATTGATGTTAAATTTATGAACCAGTTTCATCAATTACCCGTATTATCGATGCCATCAACAATGACGGTCAATCCACTGCT
>WTCN01000241.1 GCA_013138555.1 Methyloprofundus sp.
GTAATACGGGAAAGCAGTGCTTCGAATGCCCCGTATTACGCAAGCTCCATACGGGCTACTTTATATTTTTATGTTAGATAAGAAATCAAAGTGTAAACTACTTTCATGGTTATATGAAGGATCCCAAATAAAATCTACAACTATTAATGGAAGCGGGGTCTTTAGCCCCGCATGGAGATAGCGGGGGTAAAGACCCCGCTTCCAGGTTGCCTAAGTTATTTCGTACACATGCCTTACTTTAATGCCATTGGCACTGTATCGGTATTGCTAAAACGGACAACTTGTTGCTCATCAGCCCCTTGGCAGCCCTCCTCTTTTGCATCTGCCTGTTCTAATAACTCGCCTAAAGAAATCCCCTCAAGATAATTACTGACGGTCTCGCTTAAGCCCATCCATAAATCATGGGTTAAGCAAGGCTGACCATCGCGACAGTTACCTTTCTTTTCACAATTGGTGAGATCAACCTGCTCATCAACAGCCAGAATAATCTCAGATATACTGATACCTGGTGCCTCACGGCTCAATTTATAGCCTCCCCCTGGTCCTCTGACACCGACAACCAGGCCAGCACGACGCAAACGGGAAAATAATTGCTCAAGATAGGACAATGAAATAGTTTGGCGTGTCGCAATATCAGTTAATGTCACTGGCTTCACTCGACTATGAAAAGCCAAATCCAGCATCGCTGTCACTGCATAACGCCCTTTAGTAGTTAAACGCACAATATTTCCTATTAAATGTAAGTTATTTAGTATAATAATATAAACCCAGTAAAATAGTCAACTATTATAATCAGCAGAAAATCTATTAAGTGTTAAGAAGAAGGGCTTAGCCCGCTTGATCTATGCACAAGCAATATTCCATTATTATTCAGCAATGTAGCACTTATGCAGCTTAGCGCAATACAGACTCCTATCACCCAGATGGAAGCGGGTTCCAGATAATGTCATTTATTTTTACCACGGACAACATAAAGGAATTGAAGATATTACAGCCTTTACTGCATCAGTTTTATTGAGTGTTTAATCAACGTTGATTGCACCCTCAAATGCCTTATTGCTTATTTATCCAGCTCACAATTATCCAGGTCAGGTATTTCTCCCTGTTGACACTTCATACCCGCCTCTCTCATCGCCTCTTTCATATCATTCACTTGCTTATCCAACAACTGTATATGGTCTAGCATATGATTAATAGCATAAGCCACAGGATCAGGAGAGTCTACTGTTGTACCATAGGCATCAAAGCCCATTTTATCAGCAATTTTTTTGCGTTCAGTGTGCTGACTATCTTTAGCGCCGACAACACGCCCAGGAATCCCAACGACTGTCGCATCATCCGGGACTGCCTTCAGCACAACAGAATTGGACCCCACTCGCGCATTCTTACCAATCTCTATTGGCCCTAATATTTTCGCTCCCGCACCAACGACGACACCGTTTTTTAAGGTTGGATGCCGTTTGCCTTTATTCCAGCTAGTGCCCCCTAAAGTAACACCATGATACAAAGTACAGTCATCACCAATAATAGTCGTTTCACCAATCACCACACCCATGCCATGATCAATAAAAAAACGTCGCCCGATAACGGCACCGGGATGAATCTCTATACCTGTTAGCCAGCGACTGATATGTGCAATAAAATTAGCGCTAAACTTAAACCCTTTCACCCACAATCTATGGCAAACCCGGTGCAGCAATACCGCATGAAATCCCGGATAGACAAAAACAACTTCCCAGATAGTTTGTGCCGCAGGGTCACGCTCAAAAACACAGGCAATATCTTCTTTTATTAAATTAATCATGTCTCTGGTGCAGTATTGCCGTTGTTTTTTTTAAGATACCACGCAAAATATCCAGCTCTTTGGTATCTAACCCCGCCCTATGATATACACGCCTTAAACGACGCATAATTGAAGTGGATTTATCAGGGTTAATAAAACCAATTTCTTCTAATGCCTGATATAAATGCTCATAAAATGATTCCATCTGTGCTGAAGTTGCCAGCGGCGCTTCAAGTTTTTCTGCTTTGCTAACCGAGTGTCCAGATGCGACAAGCAACTCATAGCAAACAACCTGCACGGCAGCTGCAATATTAAGCGAGCTGTAATTTTGATTACTGGGAATACTCAGCAAGGTCTGGCATAAGTCCAGCTCATGATTTTTAAGGCCAGAATTTTCCCGACCAAAAAGAATCGCAACTTTTTTATCCTGAGATTCAGGCAGTACCCTTTCCGCACAGACTCTAGGCGACTCATCCGGGACCGAAATCGTGCGTGACCTTGCACTGGCACCGATGACTATCTGGCAATCAGCAATCGCCTCTTGCAAAGTATCACACAGCACCGCAGATGCTAAAATATCATCTGCCCCCGATGCTCTGGATGTCGCATCGGCACTGGGAAATATTTTTGGTGCAACCAGATAAAGCTCACTCATACACATATTTTTCATGGCTCTGGCAACCGCCCCGATATTACCTGGGTGGCTTGTTTCAACCAATACAATCCTGATATTAGACAACAATGTTCGACCCTATCAATAAAAAAAGACCACTATAGCAAAATTTTTGCTATTCTATAATGTTTTCTAAACGCTCATTATAAATCTAGCTATGCATCCAATGCTCACTATCGCTATCCGCGCTGCGAGAAACGCGGGCGACAT
>WTCN01000211.1 GCA_013138555.1 Methyloprofundus sp.
TGAGTATGCACCTAAAGCAGTAGCGGCAGGTTGTGTGGTTATCGATAATACTTCGCAATTTCGTTATGATGATGATATTCCATTAGTCGTTCCTGAAGTAAATCCAGAAAGTATTGCTGAACATACAGAACGCGGAATAATAGCTAACCCAAATTGCTCGACCATTCAAATGTTAGTGGCTTTAAAGCCTATCTATGATGCGGTGGGTATAGAGCGAGTTAATGTCTGTACTTATCAGGCGGTGTCAGGCTCCGGTAAAGAGGGGGTCGAGGAAGTTGTTACTCAGACCTCGCAGTTACTTAATGGCAAGCCTATCAAGACGAGTGTCTACCCTAAGCAGATTGCTTTTAATGTCTTGCCGCAAATCGATGTGTTTATGGATAACGGCTACACTAAAGAAGAAATGAAAATGGTCTGGGAAACCAAAAAAATCATGGGGGATGACAGTATTCAGGTTAACCCGACTGCTGTACGTGTGCCTGTTTTTTTTGGGCATTCTGAAGCCATTCATATTGAAACTCGTGACAAAATAAGCGTAGAAAAAGTTCGTGAGATTTTAGCGGCCGCACCAGGTATTACAGTCCTGGATGAGCGTAAAGATGGGGGTTATCCAACAGCGGTTACCGAGTCTTCAGGAAACGATGATGTTTTTGTAGGCCGTATCAGAGAAGATATTTCCCATGCAAAGGGTATTGATTTATGGGTGGTTGCAGATAATGTCCGTAAAGGAGCGGCTTTAAATAGCGTACAAATTGCAGAAGAGCTGGTAAAAAATTACATCTAGTCTAAGCTTATAGACATATTTGATCGTATTTGGGAAAGCTATCGTGGAAAATTTATGGGAAGGAGAGTGTAGTGCATAACTTGACTAAAACTCTAGCAGCAATATCTTTGCTAACGCCATTAACTGCACATTCGTTAGGCGTGGGTGATATAAAACTGTACTCAGCCTTAAATCAAAAACTTAGTGCAGAAATTGCCTTATCTTTAGCGGCTGACGAAGAGCTGGCCGATATAAAAGTAACTCTGGCGACTCCTGATAAATTCGATAAACTAGGGATACCCTGGAGTTATTTTTTATCAAGAGTCAGGTTTCAACCTGTTGTAAAGGAAAACGGAAGAGTTGTTATTAAACTGACTTCAGATGAGGTTGTGCAAGAACCTTTTCTGGATTTTTTAGTAGAAGTCAGTTGGCCTAAGGGAGATATCTATAAAGAGTTTACAGTTTTGGTTGATCCTCCCGCCGTTTATCAGCAGCGTCGAATTGAAGCGCCTACTATATCATCAACGTCAAACCTTATTTATAGTTCGCCTGGTGCTGCAACAGCACAAAATAATGTAAGTTATTCAGCCGTTGACGGTGAATATGGGCCCACTGGCAGAAATGATTCTTTATGGAAAGTTGCCGAGAAAGTTAACAGGCACAGTGACGTTTCTGTAGAACAAGTGATGATGGCTTTGTATAGAGCAAATCCGGGTGCATTTTACAAAAAAAATGTTAATGCCTTGATGGCTGGTAAAATCCTAAAGATTCCAGACAGAGCTGAAATTCTGAGCTTATCTAAAAAACAGGCAAATACTCAATTCTATAGACAGATGGCTGTGTGGAAGGGTAAAGCCGTTTCTGAACCAGATGTACAGCAAGCTGATAGTGAAGATAATAGTAAGCAACTAACCCTGATACCACCAACAGTAGATGATGCTGCGAGCTCTGATGCCTTAACAGCCAATACGGCTGGTCAAGATAGCCTCGTAGCTGAAAACCAGCAATTGCAAGAAAGGCTTGCTAATCTGGAAAAGCAGTTTGCCCTTATTCAGGAAATGATGGTCATTAAAGACCAGCAACTTGCTGTTATGCAAAATGGACAAGCTGGGGAAGATTTGCAGACTGATCCGACACTAGCACCTGATAAGCAAGCTATCACTGATGTAAAAGAACCAGCAAGTCAGGCAGTTACTAAACCTGCTCAAGGTGTTGATGGGACAGCTGTTGTTAGCAAAAAGTCGTCTGTTGCCCCTGTCACCCCTCCGGTACATAAAGTAGCGAAAAAACTTGCGAAGAAGCCTGCGAAAAAGCCTGTTGTGAAGCAGGACTCAGGACCTAATTATTATTATATTGGTATAGGTATCTTTGGTGCACTGGCAATTGGTGGTATAGGCTGGCTGTTATGGCGCAGGCGTCAGACTGAAGAGGAAATGAATGATAATAGCATGTTTGCTACTTCTAGTTCGATTTTCTTACCTGATGCTGATGATGATTTAGGTGTCCCTGTCCTGGATGAAAAGTCTTCTTATGAAGTAGGGACAGTAGGTGAAAGCTCCTTTTTAAGTGAATTTACACCCAGCGATTTTGATGTCTTTGAAACAGATCAGACAGAGGTTGATCCTACTTCGGAAGCAGACGTTTATCTTGCCTACGGCCGATACCAGCAAGCTGAAGAATTAATGCGTCAAGCGATTACCGATCACCCTGATAAAGATGATTACAAGTTGAAGCTATTGGAAATCTTTTATACCAGTGAGAATGGTGAAGGTTTTGAAGGGTTTTCCAAAGAATTAGCGGCTGAAGGTAAAAACAAGGATCTTAACTTCTGGGCTAAAGTGATGGAGATGGGAAGTGAGTTATGCCCGGATTCTGCTTTATTTTCACCTGAACAGGGAGAGACTGATTTCACCACAGCTGAAGATTCGTCAAATGTTGATAGCGATGAAGTGATTCAGGTTGCTGATGCATCATCAGAGGAGTCGGGAGAAGATAATTCTGATCTTGATTTTGACTTAAGTTCTTTTTCTTTGACAGATGATACTTCAGGTGAATTGTCTGAACCAGTTGATGAGGCTATTGCTGAAGCTGAAAGCGATTTTAGTCTTGACTCTGAAAGTATTGATTTTGATTTGAGTTCGGATGAGGCGGTAGACTCTTTTAGCCTGGAAGACTCAAAAGAGTTAAGCTCATCAGATATTAGTTCAGAAAAAGTAAGAGAAGCTAGTCCAGATGAAGAAATTGAAACCATAGAGTTTAATACGGATGATATAAGCCTAGAAGATTTTGATTTTCCTACAGAAGAGTCTACTGACTCAGTTGATAAGTTAGTCAGCCTTGAACCTGAGGTTGCTGTAGCTCAGACTGTAGAAGAGCTCGGTAATAGTGATTTTGATTTTGATTTCGATGAAATTTCTGCTGCGCCAGCAGCTGGACAGGCAAGTGATTCTGATGATTCGCCTGAAATTGATTTAATGGTTTCTGATTTGACTGATATGGATGAATTTGAAACAAAAATTGATTTGGCAAAAGCCTATATTGATATGGGAGATGAAGCAGCTGCAAAAGAGATAGTGCAAGAAGTATTAGAAAAAGGAAATGATACACAAAAAGCTGAGGCACAGATAATTATAGATAAACTGGCCTAATAGGGAAAGCAGCGTAGGGTGGGCAATCTTTTCTGCCCACCCTATAATTCTTTACTTAATTTCACGATACCACATAAGATTCGCCATTATTTTTTAATGCCTCGGCGATTTGATCATCATCCAGTAAACTGACATCACGGGCAGGTTGATAGCTTAACGCTTGTGTATCAAGATTATCCGTTATTGCTGATAATAGCTGGCATTCAACCAGTTCATCTAAAATAGATTGTACGATAGAAATAGGGAGCCGTAATTGTAAACTGAGCTGTTCAGATAAATAGGGCTTTTCATCAGGCTGGCTAAAGCGAATAATAATGCTATGCATCATATGCTGAGCAAGTTTTGTTTTTGAAGAAAAATTCAGTTTTTTATATTTTTGATTGAATTGGTAGAGTGCTATATTTTGGTGAAAAAAGGATAATTCTGAACCAAACAATACGATGAACCAGGTAATCTGTAGCCATACCAGAAATAAGGGGAGGGCGGCAAAGCTACCATAAATGGCATTATAGCTACTTACACCGATTTGTAATGCAACATATAAGTACAATAAACATTGGTAGATGGTGCCTGCAATAATGCCTGCAAAAAATCCTGAGCGGTAATTGACAGTGGTATTAGGCATAAAAATAAAGACAAAACTGAATAAGCCCCAGTAAATCAGTATCGGTAAATAACTGAGTAGCTGTAATGCAGCAACTGTTCCAGGGAGTGCAATTGCATTGATTAGCGAGGCTAATTGTGTTTGTACATAAACACTGATACTACTTGCGGCTATAAACATGATGGGAGCAAGTATCATGAGAGAGAGATAGTCACTCAGTTTGCGTCCAATCGTGCGTGGTTTTTTGACATTCCAGATGTGATTGAATGATTCTTCAATATTGCTGATGACCTTCAGTACCGACCAAAATAATACGACGACCCCAAACCCTGCAACAACTCCACCTTTAGTAGAATTCAGCATGTTTTTTGCCATGTCGATAAGCTTCAGGATCATATCATTTTGTTCTGGAACCTGTTCCAGTAACTGACTTTCCAGGATTTCTTCAAAGCCAAAACCTTTCGCGACACCAAACAGCATGGCAATAATAGGCACGATAGATAAGAGTGTATAAAGCGTTAAAGCAGAGGCTCTTAAGACACCATAGTCTTTAATAAAACCTTGTGCAGATAAGGTAAAAATTCTTAAATAACAGATGGCCTGCCTTTTAAGTTTATGCTCTTCTGCTTCGGCTTGTTGTAACCATAGTCCTTCGCGAAAGTAGTTTATGATTGTTTTGTACATAGTCATGGTTTATATGATGTTTAGGTAGGCTGTAGTGCCTTACCACCCAAACACGGGTCTTTTCGTTTGTTTGGAAATTTCTACATTCTCTTCCCATATTGCCAGTCCTGTTTCCAGGTCTGTCAGTGCCATATGAAAGAAAAAATAGGATTCTCTTACTCTACCAGATGATGCTTGTTGTTGTACGATTTCACCTGATAAGCTCATATCGGGAGCAATGGCTGTGCCTGCTTTTTTCACAGTACTTTGATTGAACATATCATCTTCTGCCAGTCCGCGTACCTGTCTGCTTGCTATGTCATCAGCTCCATTGCCACCGATAGCCGTTGTTGTTATTGCCTTTCCCGAGCGTAGCAGAGCATATCTGATTTTATCCGTTAGAATTCGAGTATCTATATGCTCACTAGTGGAATTTCTAACAGTGCTAATCATCAGAATGGTTTTACGGTTATCGGCACGGTTTAGTACACCAGATGCCAGCAATGAGTTTATTCCCTTTTCTGCGGCGATTTGCCAATCTTTAAAGTTGATGTTATCAATAGTGACGAGTCCTTCATTGCTTTTCGCATCAATACGGCGTGTTGATGTGCCGCAGGCGGTTAAAATAATTAAGCTTAATGTTATTGCGAATAATGATATAAATTTATTTGTCATGGTAATTTTTATTGGCTACGCACTTAAGACGAGACAAATATTGTAGGTTGGGCTGTCGTCTTTTTGGCAACCCAACAATTCAATTAACCGACCTATATACCCGAAAGTGTTGGGTTAGCTTGTTGCGCTGACGCTTGACAAGCTAGCCCAACCTACGCGGTAAAATATCTCCTATCCCGTGTTAAATTGGTAGCCAGAAAGTATTTATAGACTTTTGGAGATTAAATTTTCTGATTGTAGGAACAACCACAAGGAACAGCCACTACATCTAAGTAAAAAAAGATCAAAAAAAACCCCCTTATTTGTCGTGCAAATAAGGGGGTTTTTATAGCAATACTAAGTTACATGGCAATGCTAACAGCACCTTTTAACTTTTTCATCGCATTTTTTTCTAATTGCCTAATACGTTCAGCAGAGACGTTGTAACGCTTCGCCAGTTCGTGCAAGGTCAGTTTCTTTTCAGTTAACCAACGACTAGCAACAATATCTTGACTGCGTTCATCCAGGTCTTGCATGGCATCACTGAGTAATGCTTCTTTATGGCCTTTCCAGTCAGCATTTTCTAACAGTAAAGCAGGGTCTGCGTTATGTTGCTGCAGATACGAGATAGGGGCAGTGTATACCTCTTCACTTGAATCTGTTTCAGGTAAGTCAAACGCCATGTCTTTACCATCAAGACGTGTCTCCATTTCATAAACTGTTTTAAGGTCTACATTCAGATTTTCTGCAATGGCTTCAGCATCATCCTTAGATAACCAGCCTAATGTTTTCTTGGATTTTCTTAAATTAAAAAATATTTTACGTTGTGACTTAGTCGTTGCAACTTTGACAATACGCCAGTTTTTAATCACATATTCATGGATTTCTGCGCGAATCCAGTGCACAGCAAAGGAAACTAGGCGTACACCAACGTCAGGATCAAATCGTTTAACCGCTTTCATCAGGCCGATATTACCTTCTTGAACAATATCGTTCATAGGTAATCCATAACCGTTGTAACCACGTGCTACATGTGCGACGAAACGTAAATTTGCCATAACGAGCTGCTTTGCAGCATCAAGATCTTCGTGATCTCTATAAAGTAAAGCAAGTTCACGCTCTTGTTCTGCATTTAATTTATTAGTTTGACCAACGACATTGAGGTAAGAATCAAAATTCTCAGCAGTTAATGTAATAGGCAAGGCTAATGAATTAGACATGAGTGACTCCAAAAATTAAACATGATTCGATTTTAGCACTCAATAGGCAAGAGTGCTAATAAAAAAATATAAATTTTTGCAGAGATTCAAGAAAACTGCAAAATATAGAGTAAAATACTCAGTTCAAGAAATTAATTATGAGAGTTCTATGGATAATAAGTTGTTAGAAATTCTAGCTTGCCCAATTTGCAAAAGCCCTTTAATTTACGATAAGCAAGCACAGGAGCTAATTTGTAAGGCTGATCGTCTTGCTTTTCCTGTTCGAGATGATATTCCCGTGATGCTTGAAGATGAAGCGAGAAGCTTAAGTAGTGAAGATGTTGCGCAGTTAAAATGAGTTGTGCATTTAAAGTTGTTATCCCCGCTAGATATGGTTCTAGCAGGCTGCCAGGAAAGCCACTATTAAATATTGCAGGCAAGCCTATGGTGTTGCATGTCTGTGACAGGGCTAAAGAGGCAGGGGCGACGCAAGTCGTGGTAGCAACCGATGATGTAAGAATACTGGATGCCGTCAATAGTTATGGCTTTGATGTGGTTATGACTAGTCCTACACATGCAAGCGGCACTGAAAGACTGGCTGAAGTGGCAGAAAATTTTCAGTGGAATAATGAGGATATTATCGTTAATTTGCAAGGTGATGAACCTCTTATTCCTGCTGAATATATTGCCTTGGTCGCTAATGCTCTAGCCTTGCAAACGGTTGCAGGAATAGCAACATTGGCGGCTGAAATATCTGAGACAGAAGAGATATTTAATCCCAATGTGGTTAAAGTCGTTTTAGATAAGCATCATTATGCACTTTACTTTAGCCGTGCCGCTATACCCTGGAATAGAGATGAATTTCAACGGCCTGAAAACGTATCTGCCACGGTGGGGAGTTATTTAAGGCATGTAGGTATGTATGCTTATAGAGTCAGTTTTTTACAACGTTATGTGCAGTGGGAGGTCTCTGCACTGGAAAAAATTGAAATGCTGGAGCAGTTAAGAATTCTATGGCAGGGAGAGAAAATATTGGTGACTAAAGTGGCACAGACACCTGAAGCAGGCGTTGATACGCCAGAGGATTTATTAAGGGTAGAGAGGTATCTGGCGCGGCAGTAATCATGCTTTACTTAGTTCATAACGTGCAAGGTCAGCAATTTCTTCATCGGGGTCATTAATAAAGTGCTCTAGATGAAATCCACGTCGCGCAATAATGTAACGGACAAAGTGATGCTCATCATCAATCATGCGACTTAATAATTTAGGTTTGCAATGTTTTGCGACAGTTGCCCTGACTTTCCAGCTTTCATCAGTCGCCAGCTGTTCATGCCCATATTTTATTCTGGCAATAGATGACCTGACCAAAGTGGATTTATCATTAATTAAATATTTTAATGCAAAGCCCTGACTCGCGGCTGCCAAACGTATGTACTCATCAGGCTCTTTGCATATTTTTCTTTGCGTATAAACCTTGCCATATATATCAATGGATTCTTCTGTCATAAGCTTGAGTTTAGTCCTTTGAGGTAGAAAAGATAGTTCTTGCCTGTGTGTGGGAATTATTCAATATTTATTATACGGTTTTTTATAAAGGAAATTGTGATTTATTTCACAGTAATTATTTTTTTTTATAAAACCCAAAAACTAGGTGGCACTCGACTTCAATAAAAAACACCTATAAACAGTGGCTTATATTTTTACATAGCATTGAGTCATTTAGCTTGCTGGGCTTCTGTGTAAAGAGGTAAGGCAAAGTGTCAGGTCGATAATTGCCGAATATCAGTGGCTGTTAGTGTACCGTTATGTAGTGCGCTTGCAACTAACGCTTGCTGAATACCTATTTTTTTTAGCTGAATTAAATCCTGTCTATGGCGAATGCCACCTGCAGCTATAAAATTATATTCGGGGTAGTCGTTATAATAGTGTTGTAATTTTTTGAGATCAGGGCCGTTATTTTTTCCTACTAAAGCTAAGGTCATGATAATTAACTGTTTAGGCCATAAATGGGGGGATTGATATAAAGCAGAGTCACCCATCGGCTTATTTTGTGCACAAAAATCCAGAGATAAGATAAAGTCATTCGTTTGTTGCTTAATATCTTTTAATGTGTGTTTATCGACGGACTCAGTGCCGATAATAGGGGTAACATTGCTAGCTGTGTCATAAGCCTGAAATGAGCCACAATCAATTATAAAATTCAGTTGTGGATAGTGAATAATGGCTGAATAAATTAGCTTCTGATTGTTACCCGTTTGCATAAGGGCATCAAGATCAGCAATATAGATTTGAGCAAATGCGTAGAGACTTAGATAAGCATCAATGACATCGTTTAACTGGCTGGAAGTGCATAATGGTGTGGAAAGTGCTTGGTAGTTTTTCCGCTCACCTTGTTGGGCAAGGACTGCACATCCGGCTTTTATGTCAATAACAGGGATAATTTGCAAAATGCTCAAACCTCGGTTTAATACGTTTAAGTTGTTAGTCGTTGTTCAGAATTATTGGCTGAATTTGTATAGACTGTAGAAGAATCGATTGACGATGATATGGAAAGTAGATTGAAGAAATTGTGAATGTATTATAGCTAGGTTAGGCTTAACAAGCTCATTGCAACATACAGAAAGATATAGTA
>WTCN01000321.1 GCA_013138555.1 Methyloprofundus sp.
ATGATACACACCTGACTAAAAGGCAACGGTAGAAAATAGTTATCCCAGCTATTTAAATGTATCTTGCGACTACAGGCATTTGCAATGGGGATAATCGGTGCACCACTGAGTTGCGCCAGAGTTATTGCCCCCACTTTGGCCTCGCGAGCAGGCCCCAGCGGGCCATCTATTGCTGCGCCTACACTACACTTTTCTTTACTTATGCTTAGATAAACATCACGTAAGGCAACAGCGCCGGTACGATGGGCAGAGCCACGCAGTACCCCAACCCCCAATTTTTTTAACACCGCATCACCTATATCACCGTCTTTAGAAGGGCTAACCAGCACACTGGCTTTAACACCTTGCTGACATAGTTCGCGTAAAAAATCGATGGCAAAAGTCATTTGCTGATGCCAGTAACAAGGCAACATGGGGTGCTGTGCCTCTATATAGGCCTGGATTTTTTCAGCACCTATAATTTCAACTTTACAGGTCTTATGCAATACGCTGATATAAGCTGTCACTAAGCTGGGGGCTAGTTTTTTCTTAATAAAGACTTTGAGTGATTTCAAAACAGCTACTCCTGTACTAACACTTGTTGCTCAAGAAAATCTGCTAAAGTACGAATACTTGGGTAATCAAATAAATCTGTTAACTCAACCTGATCAGGAAAAAGCTGATCCAGACGTTCGTGAATTTGCGTTAAAGACAATGAACTAATGCCAATTTCAAACAAGTCATCATTTGGCGCAATCTCTCGCTCTGGAATCACTTCTTTGCAAATCATCATTAATTGCTGCTCAATTGAGTTTGATTCACCTTGCTCCACTGCTTTTTCAGCGGCTGACTCCTGCTTTATTTGTGCCAGTGTCGCTATGTATTCCCCTGTCATAAACTGATTGGAAAGATTAAAGCGTTGTACTTTTCCACTGGTGGTTTTAGGGAATGCAGAGACCGGAATCACCTCGGCCACTTCAATGCCTGCGTCTTTCGCTAAGGCGGCACGAATAGCATTCGCTAGTGGGATAAAATCGCTTAACTCGCCTTTATAACTCATAAAAACAGCGAGTGCTTCACCGTTTTCACCCGGAATTGTACACGCGGCTACTTTTTGCCCGGCTATTTCTGGGAGTGCTTCACATAACTGTTCTAAATCATGTGCATGATAGTTCTGGCCATTGACAATAATCAGGTCTTTAAAACGCCCTGTCAATACTAGCTGCTGCTGATAGATAAAACCAATATCTCCGGTATCCAGCCAGCCTTCTGCATTGATGGTTTCCGAGCTTAGCTCAGTATCATCATAATACCCTTGAGTGACATTATCCCCCCGAATCAAGACATGACCTAAAGTCAGTTCAGCCAGTTCCTGCCCTGCGTCATTTGCAACCATCAATCCGGTATCACTCACAGCTGTCCCTAATAACACCATTTCCAGACTATCAGCCTGTTCAGGAGCAGAAACAATAATATGATCGCCTAGTTGTAATTGCTTACGATTGACAAACATAGACTGTACTTCGCTAGTCGGCTCGGTAAAGGCTGCTGCTAATGAGGCTTCTGCCAGGCCATACACCGGAAAAATAACCGTTTCTTTAAAAGCAAAAGGTTTTAAAGCCTGATTAAACTCGCGACATAAGGCAGCTGAAATTTGCTCCGCGCCATTAAAAATCAAGCGTAATGCAGATAGATCAAGATGAGACTGCTTTTCTGGCTTGAAATATTTTAATATATGCTGATAACCAAAATTAGGCGATGCGGAAACAGTGGCTTTTTTCTCACTGATTTTATCCAGCCATAAATTAGGTCGGCGCACAAAGAGTTCAGGCGACATTAAATAGACTTCGGTATTGAGTACCAGTGGTGCTAAATGAAAACCAATAATCCCCATATCATGCGTTAACGGCATCCAGCTTAAACTAATATCGTCCTCAGTTGCTGCACTGCCCTGCAGAATTGAGCGTATATTGCTCATTAAATTATGATGCGACAGCACGACACCTTTTGGCTCCCCGGTAGAGCCTGAAGAAAACTGAATAAAGGCGGTATCCTGTACTGTAATCTCTGCAACACTCGCCTGATTTTCATCAGGCAATAGCTGCTCAGCCAGCAATGCCTGCCGTTGTAATAGCGGCTTTAACTCTCCCAGTTGCTGTTCATCGGCATACTGTAATAGCGCTTGCAGTGAATCGGGTGCTGTCCAGATAAAAGGGGTGTTTAATTTTTGAAAAACAGACAATACCCGCTTATGTGCCGTATTCTGACTAGCTGCATTCAGTGGTACGACAACAATACCGCCCAGGATAGCAGCCCAGAACACATCCACAAACTGTTCATTGTTCTCTGCCAGCAAGATCAGTTCATCCCCTTGTTTTACACCGGCAGACTGTAATTGATATAACAGATGCAGGGCACGACTGTACAGCTCTGCATAGCTGACCGTCAATTCATCGTTCTTGGCTTTTATATAGGTAATGCCTTTATTACCCTTAGCGGTGTGTTGTAAAGCTTCGGTTAGCGTCGCGGGGAATGATCTTTCGCTCATGTAATATCTATCTATAAGTTGCTTGTAAAAAAATGTCTTGCTTAGGTCTTAAGTTGACCAAGGGCTCCAGCTCAACCGTCTGGTCGGGCAGTAGTTCAAAATGAACTTTTTGAATAATTCGGCTAATATGCAGTGCCATTTCCTGAATCGCCATACTGTCACCGATACAACGCCTAGGCCCAATGGCAAAGGGTAAATAGGCACCGATATGCTGTTTTTTAATATTTTCCGGACTAAAGCGTTGCGGATCAAATTTTTCCGGGTCAGGCCAGTAGGCAGGGTTGCGATGCACCAGATAAGGCGGAATCAACATATCCGTACCCGCCGGAATATCAATGCCATTAAAATGATCATCTTCTATCGCTTGCCGTGTCAGCACCCAGACCGGAGGATATAAACGCATAGATTCATCTAGCACCTGCCGGATAAACTGAAGTTGTTCGCTATTCTCCATACTCGGCATATCATCTGCGGGCATATGTTGCAGGCTTTCAGCTAAAACCTGCTGTTCAATATCAGCATGTTGTGCCAGCAAGTACCAGGTCCAGTTGAGGACACTCGCTGTGGTTTCATGTCCGGCAATAATCAGCGTCAGAATCTCATCAATTTGCAGTTTTTCTGGCATCGCATCGCCGCTACGTTTATCAGTAGCGCGCATCACCATACTTAACAAATCCTCAGGCCAGCGATTTTCTGCACGGCGGCGCTGCATCATATCGTTAACCAAATGGGTCAGTTGACGAAAGCGTCTGGCAAATAACAAATCTCTGGCAGAATCATCGGTCACCATCAGAAATGGGTTTTCACCGGTTTCTGCGATGATGCGATCTAAATCTTCACTAAATAAGGCATGTAAAATAAAATCCAGTGCGGTCTGACTCATGGATTCAGTGATATTAATCGGCTTTCCGGCTTTAATATCATCATCCCAACTGGCCAATAACTTATCCGCACAGCGAATCATTAAAGGTAGTTGCTGAGTCAGTAGTTTGTTACCAAACAAGGGTTGCATCATTTTGCGTTGACGCTTCCATAAGTCCCCTTCACTGACAATAATACCCCGGCCTAATAAAACATTAATCTGCTTAATGCCCACGCCTTTTTTATAGTTTTTGTAATTGCTTACCAGAATATGTTTTGCCATCTCCGGGTCACAAATGTTATACACCCAGCTATCCTGATCAGGAAATTTAGCCTTAAAGACATTACCGTTGCTTTCCACCAGTCCTTCAAGTTTCGCTAAAACGGCTTCAAGTTGATGGTAATCTATAATGATGTCCTCGCCAGGAGGTAAGCTTAGTGTAGTAGAGTCAGACATATTGTGTTTACAAAAAGTGACTTATATTGAGATATTTGGCTATCCACTTAACGTTCCCTGTTAAGTGGATATCCTTAATTTTCATTTTATAATTAAGGAGATTTTACCACACTCCCGTTCCCCTATTTTAAATAACATCCGTTACTTTGGTTTGTTTATCTACAAATGTTAAAATTAGACATGACTTTATTCCGCATAAAAAAATACCGACTGCTCTTTATCATCATTAGCCTGATGATAATAAATGGCTGTGCGCAAACCCCTAAAGGCGAGTTTATTCTTTCCTATCAGGCAGAAACTGACAAACCCTATGCGGATGTACTGGCTGAACTAGAAATTGCAATTTCAGAACATAATTTTAGAATTACCGGGCATAGTCGTGTAGGCAAAGTGATTCGCGATCGTGGCACAAAAGACTTTCCCGATTATGATACCTTGCAGTTTTGCAATCTAACACACGCAAAAACACTGTTACTGATGTCACCTCATGCAGTACGCTTTATGCCCTGCAATGTTGTTGTCTATGAATATAATGGTAAAACCATCGTGCGTACACATCTAATGCCTACTCACTCAGACAATCCAGAACTTAATGCCTTTGCAGAAAAAATGAATATTATGCTGAAAGATATTGTTGATTTTGCAGTAGAATAACTGGCTTTTGCTTTCCATAGCCTACATCACTGCCATTAATTTAAAACGACAAAAATAGGATGTGCTAAGGCACGAAGCGCATCTTTCGATAATTAAGAATCAACATTTCACTCAACGATAATACCCCTAATATGGACTACTTGATCTGGGATTTTGATCCTGTTTTAGCCAGCTTTAAACATATCCGCATTCACTGGTATGGTGCCATGTTCGCCCTCGCCTTGCTCAGTAACTATATTTTTATGCACTGGGTGTACTGGCGTGAACTAGGCAATACCGAAGATGTAGATCGCTTACTCTGGTACTGCATGGGGGGATCAGTGCTAGGCGCAAGACTAGGACACGTTTTATTCTATAATCCTGGCTATTATTTTGCCGAACCGCTCAAGGTTTTTGCCATCTGGGAAGGTGGACTCGCCAGTCATGGTGGTGTTTTTGGAGTATTGATTTCACTGTATATCTACCAGCGTAAAGCCAGTTTTGATTATCTCTGGATTCTGGACAGAGCCGCTATTGCCGCTTCTTTAAGTGGCTGCCTGGTACGTATTGGCAATTTTTTAAACTCGGAAATTGCAGGCACTGCCAGCGATGTTCCCTGGGCCGTTATTTTCAAGCGGCTAGACAATATTCCCAGACACCCGGTACAACTCTACGAAGCCATAAGCTATCTGGGTATTTTTCTATTTCTATTGTATCTATATAAAAGGAGTAAGACTTTCGCCCTTAATGGTCAGTTATGTGCCTGGTTCTTAATCCTTATTTTTAGCACCCGCTTTATACTAGAATTCTACAAAGTCAAACTAGTGAACTATGAAACCGATTTCTGGCTCAGCACCGGCCAAATGCTCAGCATTCCTTTTGTACTGGTAGGTCTCTATATACTCTATCGCGCACAAAAACAGCCTTAATACCATGAACAATCACTCACACTTCAAAATACGCATGGCCAGCCATGCTTTACGCCAAGGGCAACTTATTGCCTACCCTACCGAAGCGGTATACGGGCTAGGCTGTGACCCACTAAATGAAACCGCAGTCATAAATTTATTAAGCATTAAACAACGCCCTATGCATAAAGGGCTTATTCTTATTGCCTCTGATTTCGCGCAATTACTGCCCTTTATTAACCCTAGCCCAGAGATGCTAAACCGTATCATGCCCAGCTGGCCAGGCCCCGTTACTTGGGTAATCCCTGCTCAAGACTGGGTTCCCACTTATTTAAAGGGCACACATCAATCCCTTGCTGTACGCGTTAGTGCACACCCATTAGTACAGCAATTATGTACAAACTATGGGGGAGCCATCGTTTCCACCAGTGCCAATATTAGTAACCAGGCAGCTGCGCGTTCTGCTTTAGAGGTACGTAAGAATTTACCCTCAAATGATATTTTTATTTTGTCGGGTGCGACAAACCGGAAGCATCAACCGACGGCTATTTATAATGCGCTAGATGGATGTTGTCTAAGACAGTAAAGTCCTTGTAGGTTGGGGTGAGGTACGAACCCCAACGGTTACGGTATCGTAACAATACACATTTAAAGATATGAGTCCCGTTAAGCAAATGGTTGTGATTTTTTTGTGCGATATTCTGTTGGGGTTCGTGCCTCACCCCAACCTACCCTGCTCTTTCACCGAATAACACATCATCCGACTCTTCATAAGCCTTTCCCCAATCAGCAGATAATATACCTTTGGAAATATAATGATGAAACGTCGAATATTGCCAATCCACCGCCCGTTGTACATAACCGTGTTTTACAGGATTATAGTGAATATAATTAACGTGGTTCTCAAAATCCCGATCATCATAAATACAGTGTTCCCAATAACGTCGTTGCCAGATACCCCGCTCTCCCTTAGATTTTCGGCTTTTATTAATCCGTTCATTTTTTGGCAAATATCGAGAAAACCCTGCTTTAATCAACATCCATCGTGTTGCATAATCATTATCATTGACGGGCAAGGTAAAGATTGCATGTAAATGCTCGGGTAATACCACCATTGCATCAAGCTGAAACGGGTGTTCTCGTTTGACCTTGTTTATAGACGTTCGCAATAAGTCAATTTCATCAATTAATAAAGTTTTTTGTCGTTCAGCCAGATTAACCGTAAAAAAATAGGTCCCTCCTTTAATATCCGCTCGACGATAACGCATTATAAATACCTCCCTGTAGATTGGGGTGAGGTACGAACCCCAACGATTTACGATGCCGTAACAATATACATTTAAAATATATGAGTCATGTTAAGCAGGTGGTTGTGATTTCATTATTGTGCGATCATGTTGGGGTTCGTGCCTCACCCCAACCTACCGTGTTTCTATCCAGCTAATTTCTCCATCCCCCTTTATCTCATCACTTTTTGCCACTAATTTACGCTCGTAAATACCAAAACCAAGATAACGAGTTAGCTCAAATTTTTCGCACTTACAAATTTCCATTTTTTGATCAAATTGTTCGCTATTAAAGGCATAATTAAAACCGCCTCTATGTGCAACACTGGGGTAGATTAACCCACCCATCTCAGGGCTAAACCTAGAACAAATTATGCTACTAAGTACCGCTGTGACTTTATAGTCTCTTTGTTTACTTGCAGGTGACATAAACATATCGGCCATAAATGCATCAAGAAAAATTGTTTTTAGGCTATCTTCTTTATCTTGGGGACTACTTGAATTCAATTTGTCAAAAATTTTTTTTATTTCCTTATCAGAATCGCTTAACGAAAGGTCAGTGAAAGATAACCCATACCGTCTAGCATCATCAATAGCCCCTATTTGCATAAGATAAAGCTCTTTTTTTTCTTTAGGATTAGCAGTCACTATAGTGACATAATTACCCATTTCAGGTGTAAGTTCTGAAAAAACGGTGTCTCGGTTATTAGAAGAATAAAAAACAGACTGACCGGGACTATGACACCGGCCATAGCCTTTAGTATCTTCTGGTTTTCTATAAGATAGCTCGCTAATATTGAGATAAAAATGATCATCTTCATGTATTCTGCCTCTATATACCTGAAAATTACCCGCCATTGAATAACGAACAAAAGGATGGCTTGCTGTTAAATCATTAAGAAGCCGTCCAATACCATCCAGTGAATTTGTATATTGAGTGCCTCCCATGATTTGCTCTACTAATGCTATAGTACGGCTTAAACCTGAATTTTTTATATCTGAAATATGGTTTATTGTCATAAGATAATTTTTTATCCGTTGCTCGTAACCTCTTCAATTAAAGCACTGTAGGTTGGGGTGAGCTTGCGAACCCCCATACGCATCAACTTAAGGAGTATTGATATCCATTAATCAATTGATCCGCAGTATTAGGTTTGTTTTTCCGCCTATTTAAAGAGCAACCATACTCGAACCGTTCAGCTAATTCCTCCAATA
>WTCN01000042.1 GCA_013138555.1 Methyloprofundus sp.
TAACTATAGCTATGTTATGACCGATGAAAATGCTAATGATAACGGCACAGTTATTGGGAACGACTACCCGCATATTATACAGATGCGTCTACAAGCTAATTTCTAAAACTATAGTTCTCACTGTTCGCTCATTTTAAAACGAAGTTGCAAGAATTGGACGAAATATCAACGGTTACAGGATATTTTGGAGAAAAATATAACATCTATTTTTTCGAAACTTAATTATAAGTGGCGATTAGGTATTTATTTAAAATATTGTAAATCAATAACCTATTGATTTTAAATTAAATTATAATCTTACTTTCTCCGAAAGAAATGAGTGAACGGTGAGTCTATGTTGTGCATTCAGAGATTTGTCAGTGTTACCTGAATGAGTTAGTGCCATTTTATTATTGTTGTTATTGCTCTACAGAAATAAGCAGGTTTTGATCAATGAAATTAAGTTAAAAGTTATAAGCTGTTAGTGAATAGTCGCGTGCTGATTGTTTGTAAAAAACATAAGTTGATATATAGTGGAGTAATGTTCTTCCAGTCTTAATAGTGCTTTTATCGCGCTTAATTGGGCATGAGCTGGTGCTGGTTCGTTAAAAGACTCTTCCCAGTTACTTATGTACTTTGACCAGAACTGAACTTCTTCTTCAAGTTTCTTGATACTCATATGTTTACCTCTCAATAGGGTGAGCTCAGTGTATCGGTTTTGTGAAATTAATGTTTGTCTTAATATGCCAACTTGTTGACTCAATAGAAAAATTGCAAGGTGCTATCTTTTAAATCTAAAAGTAACCATGGTTGAAGTGGATGAAAAAACTCAGTGATATTAGGTTTCTTTTTGCCCAGCCAGGTAAATATTAGTTTGCCATGCAAACGAAAGAATCTCCCTCCCTAGGTCAATGTATAATAAAAGTTATACATTGTTATTTAATGACTTGGTTTTTACTTTTTACATTTCAAATTATGACTCAATTTATTCGCCCACTATTTAGTATCATGCTTTTATTGTCTTGTTATTCAGGTTTGCTAAATGCACATGCCGTTGTAACTGATTATTCATTAAAAATAGAAACGGTTAGCGCACATCAAGCCAAGCCAGTTAAATTGACCTTTAATTCCAGCATTGAAATAGGGCTTTCACAGGTTTTTCTGGTGCGAGAAGGGGATGTTGAAGAAAAGCTGCCAGTACGCATGGGGCAAGCAGCCGGAGAAGTACTCATTGATATGCCTGCGCTAGAAGTAGGTGAGTATGCATTACATTATAAAATTTTCGCGGCCGATGGTCATATCACAGATGATATTATCCATTTTACTGTTCATCCCTAGAGAAAAAAGAAAAGAAAATGGAAGGTATTGCTGATTTTTTAGACTCCATCATTGGAGGCGTTGACCTTATTTGTTATTCTCTGGCGATTGGTGGCTTACTTTGGGGGATATTTGTTTTACGCCCCTGGGAAGAGGAGGATACTCAGGGAGAGTCGCAAAGTATCCTGGCAGATAGAGCCATTAGTCTAATTTATAAAGGTGCTTTTGCCTTGGCCATTGTGCAATTGCTGAAAATTATTTTAAAGGTATGGTTAATGACCGCTATATTAGATAAGTGGCCTTTTCCAGAGTTTGCCGCAACCACTCAGTTTATTGGTGGTAGCATTCGCATGGTTTTAGCATTGCTGCTAGCCATCATCACTTATACCTATTTACAACGACATGCCCAGTCACGTAAACACTGGCTAAATACAGCTAAAGTTGCAATCTTACTTATTATTTCAGGGGCATGGCTAGTTCATGCGGCAGGTCGATTTGATAACCGTATTATTTTAATGAGTTTGACAACGGTTCATCAAGTGGCTGCGGCAGCGTGGGTAGGCGGTATTTTTCAGTTAATCGCCATGTGGCAACTCACCCGACAAAAGCAGGTTTCTGATACCCGATGGCCTGAATGCCTACACCGTTTTTCCAGGTTAGGTAGGGTTGCAGTCGCTGGCTTATTGGTTTCAGGTATTCCGATGGCAGTGGGTTATATTACTAGCATCAATGGTTTTTTTGGTACAGGATACGGCAATATTCTGTTAGTTAAAATACTATTGATGGCGATTGCATTAGGCTTTGCCTGGTTAAATCGTAGTGCCGTTCTGGAATATAGACTGTCTTCAAATCACTATGCTTTATTTAATCGCGTCCCCTATTATATAGAAGCAGAAACGTTAGTATTAATTGTCTTGTTATTCACTGCTGCAAGCCTTGCATCGCAACCGCCTGCCATTGATATCCCAGGCTTAACTGCTACCTGGCAGGAAGCACTCAATACTTTTGCACCGCGTATTCCACGAATAGAGTCTCCTAGTCATGCTGCATTACTCGCGGGTGAAGCGGGACGGACGGCAATTATTGGGCAAACACCTTCTGAAGCAGCAACGGCATGGTCTGATTATAACCACAATATCTCGGGCATTTTTATAACAGTGATGAGCTTGTTTGCCATGCTCTCCTATAAAAAATCATTGAGCTGGACTCGCTATTGGCCTGTTGGTTTTATTGGTTTAGGTGTTTTTATTTTATTACGTGCTGATGCGGAAACCTGGCCGAATGGCACTATGGGTTTTTGGGAAAGTATGTTGGAAAACGGGGAAATATTACAGCATCGTATTGCTACCTTGTTGGTGTTTCTATTAGGTATTATGGAGTTACGCGCCAGAATGACAAACGATCCTGATAGTAAACTACCCTATGTTTTTCCTCTATTATGTGCCTTCGGCGGCTTAATGCTGTTAACTCATTCGCATGTAGGCTTTCAAGCTAAAACATCATTTTTAATTCAGACTGGGCATACTTTTATGGGCTTATTTTCTCTTATAATGGCTGTAGGGAGGTGGCTGGAGTTAAAACTTGATCAACCTGGGAAAAGTATTGCTGGTTTTATTTCCGTGTTTGCTTTTTTTCAGGTGGGTATGATTTTGATGTTTTATCAAGAGCCGCTGTATTAGAAGCTTAGATGAGGTGGGATTCAGGGCCTCTCTCAAAATTTAACTTTTCATTATTTACTGGCCTTGCCCCTTATATAAGTACCGTCACCCCGCATATATTGCCCAGTCAAGTTGGGCGCAAGCGTGAGTGGGGATCTATTATAGATGTTGAGATTCCTGCTGATAGCATGCAAAAATGACTGACTATTTAATAGGCTCAGTACCTATTCATAATGAGACGTTGCGAAAAGCTTCAGAGCCCATGAGCCCATTGAAAAATTGTCTTACGTTTTACGAGCACATAAGAGATAAAATTTTTAGGAGTACCTGAATACTTCCCAGAAAAGTAATATTCGTGGAGTATTGCAAAATATACCTGATTACCCACAACCCCTCTTCAAACACCCTCGTTCATTTCTGCATATTTACCGGTCAATATGCTCTGTATTTTTGTTAAATTTCTACACTCCAGTATCACTGTAGCGTTAGTAGTTGCGCCTATAAACTTAAAATATGAGTGGTTAATGAAAATATTTTTAAATCCTCATGACTGCTTTAATTTAGGTGCTGAGTTTTTTCCTAGCGAATGAAAACAATAACTTAAATTATTGTTTTCAACTTAATGATATTGACGCTCCCTTTTTACCTTTCTTGCTGTATTTTTATGAAGCGTAAATAAACATAAAGTTTCTAGGTTAATTTGGAAGCTCAGCTATACTTGAAATGTACTCATTAATAGCACATATTCCTTCATATTAATCTGACTCTATAAACCTAACAGGTTCTGTTCAGATAAAAAGAGGAACAAATGATTTTAAAGGAACTTTGAACAAATATGAGCGATACACTTAGCCGTTTCAATGTTGCACTTATTGGGCTTTCTGAGCAAGAAAATAAAAATATAGAGCAACTTTTCCAGCTTTCACAAAAACGCCAACGCTGCTACAACGTGGTAGCTATTTTTGATGAACAAAAAATCGATATTCTGTTCCTTCGCCTCAGCAGTCAGGAGGCGAAAGTTGAAGCCAGCCAGCTTTTAAAAAAATCCCCGCATACAGCGATTGTTATTGCAGCAAAGGATAAGCCTTCAAATTCCGCATATCACTATACTCCATACCCATTACGGGCCTCTTTAATTCTGGATACACTGGATAGTATTGACTGTTCTATTAGTGATGTTACTGCCCCTGAAATTGAGTACAGCGCCTTAGTTGTTGATGATAGTGCAGCGATGCGTAAAGCATTGGAAGTTGAACTGAAGCGTATTCCACAAAAACTTAATATAGACCAGGCAGATTGTGGCGAAGCCGCTCTTGAGCTAGCCGCACAAAAAAAATATGATTTAATTTTTCTGGATATCGTCATGCCAGGAATTGATGGATTTGAAGTGTGCAAAACACTACGCAAAACCATTAAAAAAACGCCCATTATCATGCTAACAGGAAAAACATCGCCTTTAGATGAAGTAAAGGGAGTTATGGCGGGATGCAGTACCTATCTTACAAAACCTGTGGACAGGAATGAATTTCAAAAAGTTCTTAAACGTGTTGTTAACTGGCTTGATGAGTACCAAAAAAAGTAAGTGCAAGTTTTTGCAGAACAAGATAAATAAGTTTACCTATAAGTACCAAAACTGATTATTACCTTAATAAAATATAGAGGCTATACAAATGAGCATTCAAAGCATATTAGTTGTCGATGATTCCCCTACACAATTAGATAACATAAAAAACATAGTGACTGACGCAGGTTTTCGAGTTTTCACTGCTGACTCGGGAGTTAAAGCGATAGAAAAAGCGGAGGCTGAACAGCCTGACCTTATTTTCATGGATGTAGTGATGCCTGATATGGATGGTTTTCAAACTTGTAGAAAGCTAACAGCAGGGGAAAAAACCAAGGATATTCCTGTTGTTTTTGTAACCACAAAAAATCAAAAGGCGGACAAAGTCTGGGCGCAAATGCAAGGGGGAAAGGCATTAGTGGCTAAACCTTATGAAGCTGAGGAAATTATCGATCAAATTAAAGCCTTTAGCTAGAGGTACTTATGGCAACGCAATTAGAACCTAGCTCAGCACTCAATCGGTTAGATAGCCTCGTAACGGGTATAGAAAAGGGTGATTCACTTTATAAAGCTGATTTACGTTACGGTGTCATGATTGCCGATATAGGCTTTCTAATTGCACAAAATACGGCAAGTGAAATTCTTGAGGATATAGAGGTGTATCCTTTACCCAATTCAGCGCAGTGTATGGCTGGATTAATTAATCTTCGCGGGAATGTTATTCCCGTTTTTGATTTAAATTTAGTATTAAAAGCAGCTTTGTCACCGACTCATAAACGCTTGTTATTAGTTTTAGGTGAGGCGGAACATGCTGTAGGGTTTTATATCGAACAACTACCTCAAGCGATCAATAAGACAGTTGTTCTGACACAGCACCCACCGATACCCTTAGTAGTAGAAAGATTTGTTCATACTGCCTATCTGGCAGAAGAGAATATTTGGCTTGATTTTGATTATGTAGCGTTATTTAAAGCATTAGCGGCTGGAGAGTAGTGGTGAAAGGTATTTATTTAGTAATTAATTAATGGAGATGTATCATGAGTGATGCAGTAGAAAAAAAGAACGTTAGTAGGTCTTCGACAGGGGGGGGGATGCTTTCCTTTATCGGGGATATTTCTTTAACCCAGAAGCTGATTTTGATGCTGGTTGTACCTCTCTTGACCCTAGTCTTTTATACCGTATCCGAGGTGCGTAGAGCGCAAGATGTTGTGCAGGAGAATGAGAGCATTAGTGAGGTGGTCCGGTTTTCGGTTGTGGCCAACGCATTGGTGCATGAATTACAAAAAGAACGGGGTTTATCTGCGGGTTATATTGGTTCCAAAGGTAGCCAGTTTAAAACGGTGTTACCAGAGCAGCAGCAGTTAACTAATGTAAAAATTTCTGACTTAAAATCTTTTTTACAAGGATTTGATACTGAGAATCTACCTCAAACCTTTAGTAAAAAGATTGAATTGATGTTGCTTAACATGGCAAAAATCGAATCAAAACGACAAAATGTTCTTAGCTTAAATCTAAGTTTGAAAGAGACATTGGATTATTACACCAATGATGTGAATGCTTATTTATTAGAACTGATTGGTAATATGCCGAAGTTGAGTAGTATTGGTGATATCAGTGTTATGGGAACTGCGTATTTCAACTTTATTGAAAGTAAGGAAAGAGCAGGGATAGAGCGAGCGGTATTAGCGAATACCTTTTCTAAAAATGAGTTTGGTCTGGGAGTTTATGAGCAATTTTTATCGCTTATGACTATTCAGAATACTTATATCAAGGAGTTTTTGCAGTTTGCTACAACGGGTCAGGTTGATGCCTATCAGAAGGCGATGCAAAATAAATCGGTAGATGAAACTGAACGTTTACGTTCCGTAGCTCAAGAGCTTTCTGTAAGTGGTGGGTTTAATATTGCTCCCGCTTACTGGTGGACAGTACAAACAGATAAAATCAACTTATTGAAACAAATTGAGGATGGAATTTCTACTGATTTGAGTAGTATGGCAAATAGCTATACCGAAGTTGCGGCAGCAAAGTTAAACCAGGCTTTATTGATCTCGGTTATCAGTTCACTAGCAACGATCTTATTAGTATTCCTGGTTGCGAAAAACATACTTGGATCACTGGGTGAACTAGGGGATACGGTAAACATCATTGAAGAAGGGGACTATACAGCGCGTTCAGGTCTAACCAATAAAGATGAGTTTGGTGTGTTTGCTCGTGCCTTTAACCAGTTACTGGATGACCGGGTATCAAGTCTGGTAGAGAGTGAAAAGGAAGGGGAGCAACTGAATGAGTCAATTATTGGTCTGTTAATGGCGGTGGGACAGTTAAGTCAAAGAGATTTAACTGCGAAAGTACCAGTACAGGAGGATGTAACAGGAGCGGTAGCGGATGCTTTGAACTTATTCTCTGAAGAAACCTCTAATGTACTAAAAGAGGTAACCCAAGTATCTGAACAGGTTAATAGTGCAGCATTAAAGGCTCAGGAGTTATCTTCTGAAGTACTGATAGCTTCTGACGCGGATAAGCAGCAGGTACAACAGACGGTACAAGAACTTAGCCAGATGGCTGTCGCAATGAGGGATATGGCGACTGAAGCGCAAGGGGTGAGTAAGACATCAGAAAAAGCGACTGAAACGACCAGCTCAGCACTGGATACGGTAACTGAAACTGTGAATAGTATTATGCAGATTCGTGACACGATTCGTGAAACAGAAAAACGGATTAAGCGACTCGGTGAACGTTCTCAGGAAATTGGGGGAACGGTAAACCTAATTAATAATATTGCTGAAAGAACGCACATCCTATCACTTAATGCGAGTATGCATGCTGCCTCAGCCGGGGAAGCAGGGCGGGGCTTTATGGTTGTTGCCGACGAGATTCAACGACTTGCGGAAAACTCACGGGAAGCGACTGCGCAGATTGAAACACTGGTAAAAAACATTCAGGTAGAAACAACAGATACAGCGGCGATCATGAATACCGTGATTTCACAGGTTGTAGAAGGCTCTAATCTGGCGGAAAAAGCAGGGCAGAAAATGCAGGAGACACAGACAACGACGGCTGATCTGGTACGTTCTATTCAACATATTTCAGTTATCTCACAAGTACAGGCCGAGTCAAGTAATGCTTTGAGAGAGCGCTCTGAAGAGGTACAAAAAAGTGTGGCAACTACTGCTGAGAAAATGAATGCCCAGGCAGAAGAGAACAGGCATCTGGTGGAGTTTGCGAAGGCACTAACTGCGTCGGTAGGGGTGTTTAAACTACCAGCATAGAGGAATGTAACATGCTCAGTGAAAACTGAGCGTGTCTATATTGCACAAGGAGGATTTCTTAGCCTGTTTGTGCTCTGATTTTCTATTGATGATGCCACACTTATATGATATGACTTATTCAGATATGTTAGATGCTATAGCAGACGAGCGTGCTCAGCTTTCTTCTGCTTTATTACAAGTAATGCAAGATGAAGAGCGATTGCAGCAAAGAAAAAATGTGCAAGTCTATGCGAGTCGCTTATCTTCTTTAGCTGAAGCAACGGATAACCCTGCGCTGATTAGTTTATGCACAGTATGGCAACAGAATCTACAGGAACTTTGTGAACAAGATAGCTTATTGCAGAGTTTTGACCCTCGCTTTATTAAGTCATCTGATGAAGCACTGCAACAGCACCTTGTAGAGCCTGATAAATATTCATTATTATTAGACGCTTTGCAGGATAAGCAATGGCCTAGTCCGCTATCTGAAGAACAAGCACAAGACTATAAAAAACAGTTTGATGCCGATTTAATTAAATACCAAGTGGACGGTTTAATACAAAAAGAAGCTGAAACTGATTTACCTTTGGGTGATGAAAATGAAGGTTTTTTTGGCTCTGTTAATGACGAGGTTTCAGCAGCGGGTGATCCAACTTTCTCTTTAGCTCTTGATGAACTTTTTTCCGATGTGGAAAGTGATAGTTCAGTACCGCAAAGCGATAACATTGTGGTAGAAACAGCTGATGTGGGCTTTTTTGACTTGCCTGTTGAACAGGTAAGTACAGAGTTGGGTGAAACAATCGGCGTGGCTGCTCCACTGGAGACGACTGAAGATGGGTTTTTTGATTTAGAGGCTCAGGGAGATAATAAAACAGCCGAAGAGGATAAGCAAAATAATACCATAGAATCACCGAGTGAAGGTTTTTTTGGTTCAGTTGATGATGCTTTACAAACGAGTGAGCAAGCTTTCCCTTGGGTTCATAATGAACAAATCAATGAGCTTTTTTCCGAGGCGGAAATCGATCATTCACCTCAGCAAAATGACAGTGTAATAGATGATGGTTTTTTCGACCTAGATGCGCCAGAAGAGAATAAGTCAGCTGAAAAAGATGAACAAAATAATGTAATAGATTTATCAGATGGAGGCTTTTCTGCTATGCCAGCAGGTGAGGCTGAAACCAGTATAGAAACTGAACTGGGTGAAATAGAATTTTCTGAGGAGTCAATGGATGATGACTTTTTTGATATTAAGCAAGAATCAGAAACGCCTGTTCAAAAGCATCCTGATAAATTTGGCTCCGAAGAGCTAACTGAAAACTTAAGTGAAGATGAATTTTTTGATGTAGTAAGTGATGGCATTCAAGCTACAGACCAAGATGAACACTTTCTAGCAACTATCGTTGGTATTATTGAAAACTCAGATATTTCTGTTCAGGGAATTGATGTTCCTTTGCTAGAAATGATTGCTAGTGAAATGCAGAACATACTCAGTGAACTTAATGAGGAATTTAATGATTTAGAAACTGACATTGAGCAGCAAAAACAAACCCTGGAACATTACTCAGGAACTCTAGGACATCTTGTTTCTGCCACTGAAACTGTTAATTTACAAGGGCTTAATTACTTTTTTCAAGTGATGATATGGCAGGCAAATAAATTTAGCCAGTGTCAGCAACTTATTAATACAGATGAACAACAGTCGTTAATTGTCTGGTTTCCATTGCTAGCTGCTTATATGCAGTCGATCAATGATTATGAGGCAGCTAAACTATTCGCTGATACATTACACTCGCCTTCTTTACCTGAAGCATTAAGTGAAACAGCGGTTAATAAATTGGTTGACTGGTTAATTTCCCCTGTATTAACAACGACTCAGGAAGAAGCCAAAGACAGAAAAACAGAAGCATTTGCTGAAGATGTTTTATTAAGCCTGCCAGAGGATGTTAACCCTGAATTATTAGATACCTTACTACAGGAACTCCCTGTTTTATCTGCTGACTTTTCTTCAGCGATACACAACCTTGATGCGGGAGGTAATCAGGAAGATGTACGTGTCGCTTGTCGTGTGGCTCATACGTTGAAAGGTGCAGCAAATACAGTAGGTATACGTGGTATAGCGGTATTAACTCACCAGATAGAAGATATCTTAGATGTATTTGCACACCAGTCAGCATTGCCGAATAGTGATTTGGCCGAAGTCCTGAGTGAGGCGGCTGACTGTCTTGAAGGTATGTGTGAGGCTATCGCGGGACAATCCGAAGCTCCGGAAGAAGCACTCCCCGTTTTACAGAAAATACTAGACTGGGCAAACCTTATTATTAAAGAAGGGATTCCTGAGTCACAACAAGTCCCTGAGTCTAAGGAGGTAGTGACTTCAGTACCTGAAAAATCCGAAAGACGTGCAGCAACTAGTAACCTTTCGCGTTTATCTTCTACCTTGGTTGATAACCTATTCCGTTTAAGTAGTGAAAACCTGGTCTTAACAGGGCAACTACATAACCGCCTGGATTTAGCGCGAGATGAAGCCCGCTTATTGCGCGAACAAAACAGGGGGCTGCAGCAGCTGGTAGCAGACCTGGATCGTCTGGGTAATATTCAGGGCTTAAGTGCCACTCACTTTAAGCAGCAAGAAGGGGAGTTTGATTCATTAGAAATGGATCAATATACTGAATTACACAGTATTACCGCTCGACTAATGGAGTCGGTTGCTGATGCTAATGAGCTATCAGAAGGGCTCGGTAGGCAGTTGACTCAACTGGATACGCTAATGGCTAGTCAAAGTCGGTTATTGGTTGAAAACCAGGATGCGGTACTACATACTCGTATGACACCGCTTAGCTCCATTGCTTCTCGTTGTCAAAGAGCGGTACGTCAGGCTTCTCGCCTGACTAATAAGCAGGTTGAATTAATTCTACAGGGTGAAGATACACTAATAGACAGTGAAGTATTAACCGCCTTAGTTGATCCTTTAATGCATTTATTACGCAATGCCGTAGATCATGGTATTGAATCGTCTGAGGTAAGAAAATCACTGGGTAAACCAGCATCAGGGACAGTGATATTAAGCTTTAGCCGCCAGGGAAATCAGATCGTTATTTCCTGTCAGGATGATGGCTCTGGACTGGATGTTGAAGCAATCAGAGACACCGCTATCAAGCACAATGTTATTCAACAAGACCAGGTATTAACTGAGCAGGAAATTGCCAGGCTTATTTTAGCGCCTGGCTTTTCAACCCGTACATCGGCAACTCAGGTTTCTGGGCGTGGCGTAGGGATGGATGCCGTTTATACACAATTACAAAAATTGAAAGGTCGACTTTCAATTTCCTTTGAAGTGGGGCAAGGTAGCCAGTTTGATTTAGCACTACCTGCTGCTTTAACATCCACCCATGCGTTGATTGTTAGTAGTGGTCTACAGCAAATTGCAGTATCAAGCCGAGGAATTGAACAAATCTTTTATGCGGATACTGGAAAATTGCGTAGAACTGCAAACAACTTATCCTATTATGTTAATGAGGAGGTTTATCCCGCTATTTATATGGAAACCTTATTGAATCAGCCGCTAAGTGAAGAAGATGTAGCTCAGGAAAGGCCCGTTTTATTGGTTAAAGATGAAACGGGGGCGGGTTATATTGTTTTGGTACAACAGGTTTTTAGTAGTCAGGAAATTGTGGTTAAAAAATTAGGGGAATACCTACCTGATATTAATGGCTTGGTTGGAGCTTCTATCTTAGGGGATGGACGTATTGCGCCGGTTGTTGATTTACAGGATCTGGTATTTAGTAATATTGAGTATGCTGCGGTACAAACGGTTAGTGACCAGGGGCAAGGTGAAAAAGGGCTGCCAGAAGCCTTGATTATTGATGATTCTTTAAGTGCAAGGCGCTCCCTAGCGCAGTTTCTAGGTGATGCTGGATATGCAACACGTACAGCAATTGATGGGATTGATGCGATTGAAATGCTAGAGAGTAAGAAGCCTGATATTGTGCTGGTTGATATGGAAATGCCACGTATGAATGGTCTTGAGTTTACGGTGCATCTACGCGCCAACCCACGGACTCAACATATTCCGGTTATTATGATTACCTCACGTGGCACAGTGAAACATAAGCAACAAGCTCAGCAAGCGGGGGTTAATGAATATGTAACCAAGCCTTTTTCTGAAGATGATCTATTGGTGCAAGTTGAAACTTTACTGAGGAATCGCTAATGGCGATAAGTAACTATGAAGAGGATGTACAAGTCAGTGCTTTACAAGCGTATACTTTATTATCCATGGATGGTTTGCATCTGCTGATACCAAGAAATGAGATTCGCTCTTTAGTGTCAGTTGATGATATACAGGTTGCGGTAGAGGCTGAGAAAAATGCGATGGGGCATATTGTTTTTGAAAATGGAGACTGGCCTGTTTTTTCCTTGTCCAGGCAGTTAAACCCACTGCATAGTATCAGTAATGCTAGCCGAATCTGTGTTATTCTGCATATAGATGATAAATATATGGGCTTGCTTTGTGATCAAATACAAAATATAGGGCAGCTGCAAACTCAAGCTATGAGGGCTTGTATGAGTACCGCTGATAGTCCCATTTCTGGCCTCTTGATTTATGAAAATTCAGTGGCTTGTGTAACCTCCACTAAACATTTAAATACCTTTTTAGCCACTAAATAAATTATCATGCAATTTTATATAGGAACATATAATGAGTACAAGTAGCGCGTGGTTACTCTCCTTGGGAGCTTCCTACCAGGCTGCCGTTGGCCTGCGTGATATGGTACATTTAATTGCTGAAGCTGAAACCTTTGCTATCCCACAAGCCCCTTTTTACTGTCATCAGACAATACTTTGGCAAGGACAAATAGTACCCTTGATAGACCTTGAAGGATGGTTAACCGAGACAGCAACAGATAATGACACAAAATATGTTGCGATTGTTGCCTATCAAATGCAAGGTAAAATTGAGTACGGCGCACTTTCTTTATCAACCCCTCCTAAGCGAATTCAGGTGGAGGATAGTCAGTCATGTCCACTCCCTGATGAGCCTGTCTTGTGGCGTAAAATTTCTAATGCCTGTTTTAATGCGCAGGATACTGCCATCCCCATCCTTGAGTTAGCCACTATTTTTCATACTTTACCAGAATGAGTTGTTTAAAGAGGTATATCGTAGCCTGGATTAAATTATTACCTGATTACCCATAACTCTCAGCTATACTTCGTCATTCCTGTATGCCTTTAGCAGGAATCTCATGGGTGCATAGGATGACGTTTTCTTTAACATGCTGATGCTTTAATTTACAATGGCTGAGAGTTGTACGTAATCAGGAATTATCAAGCGTGGTGCAGAACATCGCTTAATGCTTTTCATTGCAACGCATTGATATTGACCCTGTCAACAGCGCAACATGAGTCCTGTGTTAAGCGGGCAGTCCCGATGGTTAATATGAAGTTTTGGCAGGACTTATAGCAAAGGTAAAGCAAATATTCTGTCATCTATACTGTGCAATAAAGTGTTAAAATTTATCTGTCACAACTAAATGCAGATCCTTTGAATATTTTTCATTACCTCACCTTTCAGCGCTTTTTTACTATCAGGGTATTGCTGGTTTTTCTTGCCTACCCCTGTTTGCTTTATGCTGATCCGGATATAGAGATTACTGGTCTGGATTCAACGCAGGAAGCGAATGTAAGAGCTTATCTATCTTTAAGTAAAGAAGATTGCAAATCTCCAAACTGGAAAATCAAACGGTTATTCAAACAGGCTCCTGTACAAATTCAACAGGCGTTACGCGCTGTAGGCTATTATCATCCGCAAATCACTAAATCATTGAGCTGGGAGGAGGGTTGCTGGGCGAGTTCCTTTGCTATAGAAGTAGGGCCGCCGGTAATCATTGCCGTGCTTGATGTGCAAGTGTTAGGGCTTGGAGCAGAGCAGGTCTTTTTTCGTGAATTATTGCAAAATATCAGTGTAAAAACGGGTGATATTGTTAATCATGGACAATATGAAAAGCTGAAAAAGGATTTGCGGACACTGGCTGATGCGAAAGGTTATTTTGATAATTCTTTTGCTGTCAATCGCCTGGTGATTGACCCAGAGCATAATAGGGCTGATATACAGGTACATTTACAAACGGGGCATCGTTATTATATTAATAGCATTAACCTTGGAAAAAATGCCTTACACCCAGATTTTAGCAGTCAATACTTAGCAATTGAAACTGGGCAGGCTTATGATCGGGAACTGATCGTCAAATCACATCAGTTATTAGACTCGGCAGGGTACTTTAAAGATATCCAGTTAAAATACATGCAAAAACAGGCTGAGGATTATTATGCGCCGCTGGCTGTTAAACTGACTAATCTGCCTAGACATGTGATGTCCGCAGGTGTGGGTTACGATACAGATTTAGGCTTTCGACTCAGTGCCGGGTATAAAAACAGATATTTGAATGAGAGCGGGCATCAGTTTATTGCTGACCTGAATGTATCATTAAAAAAATCCTTTTTTGTGATGGAGTATTTGCTGCCACTGGATAATCCACTCAAAGATCGTTTGTCTTTTTTTACTGGAGTTAC
>WTCN01000004.1 GCA_013138555.1 Methyloprofundus sp.
AATAGCTTATTTTCAACAGCCACACAAATAGTTACTTTTGTAAATAAAGTCACTTATCATAAAAAAATAATCATCGCTCCTCGCGGGGAGCTGCAAGATAATGCATTAGAGATCAAGAAAACCAAAAAAAATATTTATCTTTTTTGTTGTCAATTACTGAAATTACATAAAGACACTCATTTTCATTCGACTGATGTCATCGAAACGCATAGAATTAAATCAATTTTCTCTGACAATCAGGTCAGTGAACTTGCAAATGCAGTAAAAGTACATCAATTTAAGCCACTTTCTAAAAAAGAAAATCAGTTAAAGCTTATTTTTATTTCAAGAATTTCTAAAAAGAAAAATCTTGATTATGCCATCAAAATTTTACACTCGGTAAAAAGTCATGTTCAAATGGATATTTACGGCCCCACTGAAGATACCCGTTACTGGCATCAGTGCCTTGCACTGATAAAAAAATTACCTGCAAATATACAAGTACATTACAAGGGAAGTTTAGGGCCAGAGGATGTCATGCCTACCATGAGACAATATCATGCTTTCTTCTTGCCAACAAAATCAGAAAATTTTGGACATGTTATTGTTGAAGCCATGCAATCTGGCCTGATTCCAGTGATTAGCAATCAGACCCCCTGGATAAATCTTGAAGATAATGCTGCTGGATGGGATATAGCATTAAGCGATGAAAATAAATTTATTCAGCTTATTGAAACACTCTATAGGATGAATGATAAAATATATACAGAATTCTCGGAAAGCACGATTAAATATATACACAAACAATTAAATAGTGATTTATTGGAAGAAAGATATATTAATTTTTTCAATAATGTAATAAACGAAGCTTAAAATATGCATTAAACACATCAATCAGTCGTGTCGTTAATAAAGAGTAGTCGTATGATAATAAAAGACCTGCCTCGAATGGTGCCGTGTTTTAAAATACCCCCTAATATTCATCCACAGAAAAGGCATTTCCCACTGACTTTCGGATAAATATTTGACCTTCTGCCTGTGGCAAATTAAGCTGCCATTGCTGACCTGAATATAAGCGTTTCCCTCCTAATATTTCACAGTGCTGTTGCTCAGTATCCTGACATAACTTTATTTCACGTACATTGATATTGGTATTACCAGTATTATGCAATGCCAATGATTTTCCTTTACGTTGCACTTGTAAACTAGCGTCTAAATTAGCAGGGCGTATAAAGGCCAATAACTCATAGCCCAGTATGATCTTAATTCCTGCCGCCTTTTGCGTGCTGTCAGTGGTAAATTTTCCTGCATGTGGCTGCATCAATATTCGATAGACTTTATCTTTATCAATTGCAGACTGCGTAGTAATTAAACGCACGACTTTACGTTGTCCAGGTGCGACAATAAAACGGTTGGGTGAAATAATGATACCTGCATCACGAGGATCAGTTAACTCCCTACGCTCTGGAGCCTTACTTTCCGGTTGAATGATTTCAAATAATTTGGCAGAGATATAAAGCGCTTCCTTCCCGCTATTAAAAACTTCTACATCTTCCCGCGCAGTTTTTCCTGAATAAAAATTAATAATGATTTTATTCACTACCATATTCGCCTGTACAGGCACTGCAATAATAAAACCTAAAAGAAAGAGAGAAAAAATATATCGAGTTTTCATCATTCACTAAATCCCCATCATAAAAAAGCCCCGTACTAGCGGGGCTTTAAGTCGCTTTATTAAAAATCCGCTTATTGTGCGGCAATAATAACAGCTAATGTATCGGTATAAGTCCCTGCAGGCTGGGCATTAAAATCAGCACTGGCAACTGTCACGGTAATAGTGGTATTTGTACCGCCGGCACAGTTTGGATCGTCAGTAGAAACGGTAGTGGTAGCACCCGTTTGCGCAGCATCCCCATTCCCAGAAAATGTCCATGTATTAGTGCCATCCGCCCATTCAACGTAAAATGGCATTAAATTGGTGCCATCAGTGGCATCAAATGCAGAAGTACCAGTTTCTGTTGAATTGATTTCAAGCTGGTAAGTTGCTGTGGTTACAAAGGTACACACATCAATTGAGCCTGTCTGATCATCAACTCCATTACTACCATCGATAGTAACACCACCAGAACTCGCTAGCCCAGTAATTGCAACGGCATCCCCTTTGGTAATATTGACATCAAAATTACCTGTTGATGTTGCTGTAGCACCACTGCCAGTTGCCAGAGCTGCATCCGTATTAGCAGCATAAACCTGAGAACTGACTAAGCCTAGCGCGCTGATTATGATTGCTTTTTTTAATAGTTTTGTATTCATATTGTTCACCTCTCTTTAATTTAAAAAAATATAATTCTTGCTTCAATAATAAAATTTACTGTGCCGCAATAACAATAGCCAATGTATCGGTATAATTCCCCCTAGGCACCCGGTTAAAGCTGTTTCTCCTAACCGTCACTGTAATGGTGGTATTTGTTCCTCCACCACATGTAGGATCGGAAGTACTGACCGTCGTTGTATTCCCAATCTGGGCAACATCCCTATTATTTCTAAATGTCCATGCATTGATACCGTCATCCCACAATACCCTGAAAGGCATTAAGTTTCCTAGACCATCCGAGGCATCGAATCTTGAGGTAGCAGTATCTAATGAATTAATGTCAAGCTGATACGTTGCTGTTGTCACATAAGTACACACTTCAATAAAACCGGATTTAATACCACTGCCATTCTTCCCTGTAATATTGACACCACCCGTGCCACTTATCCCCGAAATAGCGACCGCATCTCCTTTAATAATACTCAGCTCAATCTGCCCTATTGATGTTGTTGCAATACCACTGCTAGTTGCTATAACGGCATCTATATTAACGGCACTCACCTGAATACTTATTAATGTTAATAAAAAGAATATAAATGTTTTTATAAATTTATTAGTATTCATATTCCCTGCCTTACCAGCTTTACTGAATGCTAAAGAGCTTTAACACTTAATTTTGTTTAGTTTATTTATATCATAAAGCGCTAATAATCAATATCCGTTCATATCAGGAAAAAAATAAAAACCACTTAAAAATCGGTACTTTCAATATCTATTATTAACCTTGAATAAGCATCACTCCTACTCATAAAGATATCTTGTTTTTATCATGATCGATATGAAAAAATATTTTTTATTATGCGAAACTGTGATCCATATCACACTTTTTCATGCAGGAGGTGTGAGCTATATCACACCTATTCAGCCAAGGAAGTGGTAAGCAAGTTCTGTTAATGCCATAATATTTAACTTCAGGCACTTGCATCAAACAGATATCATCATTCTCATGGGTTAAAATTAATATCTGCTTGCAAAAAACCGCTCAATGTTTCACAGTGCTGTTGCTCAACCTACCGACATAAAAAGAGCCAATCTTTTAGGTTTCATTAAAAAATTTATTGTGCGGCAATAATAATAGCCAATGTGTCGCTATAATTCCCTCTAGGTACTTTATTAAAGTCGCTATTCCTGACCGTCACAGTAATAGTGGTATTTGTTCCTCCGGCACACACAGGGTCGGAAGTACTGATAGTCGTCGTATTACCAGTTTGTGCAACACCAGTATTATTGCTAAATGTCCATGCATTAGTACCGTCATCCCACAATACGCTAAAAGGTATTAAATTACCCAAACCATCCGAGGCATCAAACTCTGAGGTAACAGTATTGAATGAATTAATCTCAAGCTGGTACGTTGCTGTTGTCACATAGGTACAAACCTCAATAAAACCGGTTTTATCACTACCCGCATTCTGTCCCGTAATAGTGATCCCCCCCGTGCCACTTATCCCCGAAATAGCAACCGCATCCCCTTTGGTAATACTAAGCTCAATCTGGCCTGTTGATGTTGCAGCGATACCACTGCCAGTTGCTATAACGGCATCTATACTAGCAGCACTGAGCGGCACACTTATCAGGGTCATTAAATGGGTGATAAATATTTTTTGAAGTTTACCGGTTTTCATATTACCCACCTTATTTTCCTACTTATCTGTTCTGCTGAAAGCTGAGCAAGTAAGCAAAAATCATTAGCTCTCAGCTAATTTGTTTAACATATTTATATCATAAAATACTTATAACCAATATCTATGCGTTTCAATAGAAAATGTACAAATCATTAAAATCAGGCCTTCCAAGACTTATTAATAAGTCTTGAAAAGCTTGCTATAGCTAATTCTAGCGACATCTTTCTTTATCAAGCATAAATTTAAAAAAATATTTTTTATTACCCAAAAGTGTGAACAACATCACACTTTATCAGGCAAGGATCGTGATCTATATCACACTTTTTCAGTTAAGGGGCTGGCAAACAAGCCCTTTCAGTGTCACGACATTCATAGCCTCGGTCACTTCAGGCACTTGCACCAGACATATACCACCACTCTCACGGGTCAAAACTAATTTTGCCTGTGCTTCAACATCAGCTTGTAAAAAACCACTAGAATCAGTAAAAGCCGGCTCTATTGCACCTTCAACTCTTGCATTGGCAACGGCCAAACCATTTTCATCAACAATGGCGGTAATTAAAATATAAACCTGCTTAACCTCCCAGGTTAAGCGCTGAATCATACCAGGGTATAAAGTTATTAAGCGGGGGCTAGTATCAAATTCTGCAAAAGTATCTTTACGTGCAATTAAACGTATTTGATAAGTTTCATAAGGCCTTAATGGAAGTGCATTTGCCTGTCCCACAAACACACTGAAATGACGACTATTGCGTGAGACTCTTCTTGAGACTTGAATAATTTCGACATCAAATCCTGCGCCTTCAGGGCTACCGCGTAAATCAATAATCACTGCACTTTTTTCCGGGTACTGACCGCCCAAGGCGACACCTTGCTGTTCTGCCAATACACTAAAATTGAAATTACCGCCATAATTTGTAATATTAGTGTCTCTGGGCAAAATACTGTAGTCAACAAAGGCTGCCCCACCACCATAAACACCGCGATATTCACCGCGCGCTTGTAGCGCATAATTATCTTTTTGGCTTTTAAGTCCAAGCTCTGCCCGCAGATCAGCAGGAAATAAATCATTGTCTTGCCAATGAGCACGTAAATTACCTGAATAACGCATTTGCTCATGTTGATGCTGGGCCTCTATATTGCCCAAAAAACTCCATCGTCCTTGTGAGCTATATTGAATATTCAAACTCGCCAAAGTTAAATTATCATTGTTAGCAAAGGTGTGCTGTAAGTTTAAAAAAGCATCAATGCCTCTGTAGCGTAATAACTGCACCCCCACGGAAGGAGTGATACTGTAGATTGCTGTACTCTCGGTTTCTGGGCGATAGTTTTCTTGCCAATTAGCACGTAAATTAAAGCGCAATCGCCAGATTATATAGCCTAAATTAACAGTAGCTTGAGTAAAAGATAAGGGTAATAGGTCAAACTGGTCCCGCGCGGCATCAGTATCACTTAATAATTTACGAAAACTAAAATTGGCTGCCAAGCCCTGATAATTACCAAAACCAGAAAATTCAACCCCATAATCCCCCTGAGTTGTCACAATCATGCCTAAACGGAGTTGAGAATTCAAGACGCGATGCAAGGATACCGCGCCAAAGCTAAATATTTGCTCCCTCTGGCTAGCCAGAAAACCAATATCTGCACCAAAAGTATCGGTAAACCGCATCGCACCGCCGATATTCACTAATCCTTCAAGGCTATACTTAGGTAAAATATCATCACGCTGATCGCTACGCATTACCCCTGCTTCTATAAAATAGCTGGGAGAACCTAAAGGAGGAATATCTGTTGCTTTTGAATAAAATTGTGTTTCCTGTTGCTCTCCTAACAAGGGGTCATCAATGACAATGTTGATATCATATGCGCCATTAGGAAAATTTTGCGTATCCAGCATTTGATTACCAGCCTCATACATCTGACTGCTTAATAAGCGTTCTTCACGAAATACACTGACCATCGCACGGCGCGGTAAAAAAACCATGACTTCATTGCCATAAGCTCTCTCTAAGTCAGTGCGCATTTTCAGTGAGCTACCAAAATATACACCCAGAATTTCTTTTTGGCTTAATAAACGTACCGGAGTATTACGTAACATCCCGCCTCTTAAAACCCAGTTACGACTATCTCGTTCAGCGACAATACTTTCTATTTGATAGCCCTTCACCCCGCTTACGTGCATATCTATATTAAGATGAGTCAAGCCATAAGATAATATGCTTTTAGCTCCCAGATCGTAACGCACTTCATTCTGAGTAGAGCCAGCCAGGTTGCCATTAAAATTGATCATCCCTCCCAAACCAGCCGTTTCACCAGGCCAGGGTAGATAATTCCCAACATTTAAAGGAATAATATCCAGGAACTGGGAATTAATAAAAACGTCGACACTAAACTGGTTTTCGTTAAAAATAATGCCTGCAATGTCTGGTTGCAAATGGCCACAGCCTTTTGGGACTCTCGGTTTCTGACACACCAGATCAGAGTGAGTCTCTAACTGACCCGATAAAGCTTGAATAAGTTTCTGCGTATTTTTGGCATGAGGAATGGCATGGAGTAAATTTTCAGGCTTATCAAAAGAAAAATTCCCCGGTGAAAAACGTGCAAAAACGGCAGTAATTTTATGCCCGCCAAAAAAAACATCAACTTCAGTATATTGTTCGGCAGCTAAATCTTCAAACCCTGCGGGGGGGGAATTCGGTGAGTAAAAAATAGTATCAGCATAACTTATAGCGCTAATTAAATAGAGAATGATGATTTTTATGTCAATCCTGATAAAGCAGGTATATAACATCACTTTAACAATGGTCATGACTTTTGTTTATGCGTGAGACTTATCGATACTGTACGTAGTTACTGCTCCAGATAATGAAAACTTACTATAGATCCATCTATACAATTGCCTTAAAGGCATATTGTGATACCCGTTATATAACATGCTATGCTTTCTATCTATCTAACCGTTCGCCCCATTTTTTTCAGTTCGGCAGATGCATAGGGTTTACAAGGAAAAACAGGGGGAATTCAATGTTTTTTTTCCACATTTCAGTGCCGTTTGTAAAAATGATGCCCAACATGTAAGCCAGCCGATTTTCATCCTAAGCCCCCTCCCAATGTAGCTGGTTTCTTAGCACAGTGTTAAGTATAGATGTTTTTCGCGGAACCGCTTTTTTCCGCAAGGAAAAAACCAGGGTCTTTTATGATAAGAAGAAAGTGAGGTGTATAAAGATCAAGCTGGGTTGCCCCTTGATTTCCAATATACTCATGGTTTATGTGTTTGAAAAACTAGTAGCGGCTATGTTTTTCTGAAGTGACTTGCGCGTAAGCTGTTAATTCACATTAAAATTGTACACATCTCAATCTTCCTGCTTTATTTAAGCTCCCTCATCAAATGGCTTTATTGCTGCATGTCGAGTAGAATTATTAGTTCCCCTTGCGTATTTCAGGTTGGCAACTTTTCTACACTGACACTTAGGAATCAGACTAAATAAAACCCGATAGTTGTGTAGCCCGTATGGAGCTTGCGGAATACGGGAAAGTGAGTGCGCTGCTCTTCCTGTATTCCGCAAGCTCCATACAGGCTGCATTAGAACAGAGACTTTCGGATATTATTAAACCCGCACTCCTTAACTAAGAGCTAACACCAACCAAAAACTGACAATGAAGGAAAATATTGTTTCCAGATAAAACTCTGCTCATTTCAGGTGGAAACGGCTCATTTGGCACTGCAGTGCTAAGACGCTTTTTAGATACCAACCTGAAAGAAATCCGTATTTTTTCTCGTGATGAAAAAAAACAGGATGACATGCGTAGGCAATACAATCACTCAAAGCTTAAATTTTATCTGGGAGAT
>WTCN01000025.1 GCA_013138555.1 Methyloprofundus sp.
TTTTGATCTATCAGCAGCAGACTGTCAAACGGATACTTTTACGCAAATATTTGCTGGCAATCAGTTAGCAAAAGGGATGCAGCCTTATGCGATGTGTTATGGCGGGCATCAGTTTGGACATTGGGCGGGGCAGCTAGGCGATGGGCGGGCGATTAATTTAGGTGAGGTAGTCAATCAAAATGGCGAACGCTGGGCAATGCAGTTAAAAGGAGCAGGCCCTACACCGTACTCACGAACAGCCGATGGCTTAGCCGTTTTACGCTCTTCAGTACGTGAATTTTTGTGCAGTGAAGCAATGTATCACTTAGGTGTGCCTACGACAAGGGCTTTAAGTCTGGTGACGACCGGGGAACAAGTTGTTCGTGATATGTTTTACGATGGTCACCCAAAAGCTGAAATGGGTGCGGTAGTTTGCCGTGTTGCCCCATCTTTTATTCGTTTTGGTAGTTTCGAAATTCATACAGCAAGAAATAATAATGAGCTACTACGCGAACTGGTTGATTATACGATTCGTACCGACTTTCCTCATTTAGGAGAGCCCAGTACCGAGGTATATTTGAAATGGTTTAATGAGGTCTGTGTTAAAACTGCTGCAATGATCGTGCATTGGCAGCGGGTAGGGTTTGTACATGGGGTGATGAATACCGATAATATGTCGATTCTGGGCTTAACCATTGATTATGGGCCTTATGGCTGGCTGGATAATTATGATCCTGACTGGACCCCGAACACGACGGATAGAGAATATAGGCGGTATCGGTTTGGGAATCAGGCATCGATTGCCGGGTGGAATTTGAATCAGTTAGCAAATGCCCTTTATCCTTTAATTGAACAAGTAGAACCTTTGCAAGAGGCGTTACATCTTTATAGCACGACGTTTATTGCAGGGTATCAAGCGATGATGAATGAAAAATTAGGTTTAGCCCTTGATACAGATAAAGCATTGCAGGATGATTTGTTGGAAATATTGGTTTTGACTGAAACCGATATGACTATTTTTTATCGCAAACTAGCGAATATTTCAACTGAGATTGAATTAAGTGATGAGCAATTATTATCTGAGTTACAAGCCGCTTATTATCAGCCTGAACAATTAAATACGACGATTAAAGCACAGACAGTCAAATGGCTACGCCGTTATATTGCCAGAGTCCGGCAAGATAAAACAAGTGATAGACAGAGAAAACAGGCGATGAATTCAGTCAATCCAAAATATGTTATCAGAAACTATCTGGCTCAATTAGCGATTGATAAAGCAGAGCAGGGCGATAATAGTATGGTCACTGAGTTATTAGAGGTATTACGTCACCCTTACGCTGAACAGCCGCAATACCAGAAATGGGCAGAAAAGCGTCCTGACTGGGCGCGGACTAAAGCAGGGTGTTCGATGTTGTCTTGTAGTTCTTAATAAGCAAGTCTATTTAAATAAATCTTATGACAGACACTTATATACAGATTACTCAAGGGAAATTCCAGTTATTACGCTTTCCTATCGAAAAACATGAACGTCTGCGTGCTTGGGATGCTGCGGATGAATATTTGTTAAATGATGTTGCCGCTAAAATAGATGCTATTGAAAATCCACGCGTTTTGATTATTAATGATAGCTTTGGTGCTTTAGCGGTGGCACTACATGCAGTCAAGCCTTGTTGTATTTCTGATTCCTTTATCTCTCAGTTGGCAACAAGCGAAAATTTAGCACTTAATCAGCTGGAAAGTGAGACTGTCCAGTTGTTTAATAGCCTGGATCTGCCATCAGGACCGTTTGATTTTATCTTGATTAAAGCACCCAAAACCCTGGCGTTTTTAGAAGATATTTTAACGCGTTTACAGGGCGCTTTAAGCCCTGATACTCAGGTTATTATTGCCGGTATGGTTAAGAATATGCCGGCCTCTGTCTGGCAGACATTAGAGCGTTTGGTGGGCAAAACGGTTCCGTCCAAAGCCGTAAAAAAGGCGCGCTTAATTTATGCGACTCCAGATGCACAGCGCATTGTGCCGACTAATGCTTACCCGGTCTGTTATCAACTGGAAAATACTGAGTACCGGATTTGTAATCATGCCAATGTTTTTTCTCATCAGCGCCTGGATATAGGGACACGTTTTTTTCTTGATAATTTACCTGAAGATAATAAATATCAACAGGTTGTTGATTTAGGCTGTGGTAATGGGCTGGTCGGTTTAATATTCGCTGCCAAAAATCCCAAGGCACATATTCAATTTATTGATGAGTCGTTTATGGCAGTCGCTTCAGCACAGCAAAATTTTGAGCATGCTTTTGATGATCGTAGTGCAAGCTTTATCACAAGGGATGCTTTAACAAATTTTGAGCCTGATTCTGTTGATTTAGTCTTATGTAACCCACCTTTTCATCAACAGAACACCATTGGAAACCATATTGCCGTGCGCATGTTTAAACAGGCAAAAAGCGTATTACGCACGGGCGGTGAATTATGGGTGATTGGTAATCGGCATCTGGGTTACCAGGCCAGTTTGCAAAAATATTTTTCTAAAGTAGAGCTACTCGCATCCAATGCTAAATTTATCATTGTTAAAGCCTTCTGATTTTTAAAGGGGAAAGCAGGGGTATGGAGATAGAGCAGGGTGCAGGCAAAAAACATAGCGAATGAAGCATGTAGATAGCGTAGACTAAAGAGTTTAAACGCTGTACCAAAAGAACGTTTAAATTTTGCATTGCTTAAATCAACGCTGTAAAGTTCATCTAGCAGCAAATGGATGATAAAACCGAAGCCGACAAATAAACCACTCATCCAGGCAAAATAAATGGCGCTATGAAAGATAGTATGGCTAATGCAAACGGTGAGCAAAGTGAAAAAACCAGCACTGAGAAGAGAGTGGAAAACCCCTCGGTGTACGGTAAGAGATTTAAAGATAGCAAGAATGGGAAAACGTACGATTAAAAAAGCACCGCTGGCAATAATAAATAAATACTGCATTGCATACTGATCTTTATAAGTCAAGATGGCTATGAGTGCTGCTAATATGGCTAAAGCATTAAAGAGCAATTTAAGCGGACGTGAATTATCTGAATCAATGTCGGGCAGTAGTCCACCTACCGTGCCTAGAAAAATAAACCAGGGTATATAAAATAACTCAATCAGATTGTTGTTATATGCAGTTGCGGCTGCAGTGCCACTGGCACCGGCTGCGACAAAAAGATGAGTGTTAAAATTTGCCATATATAAGATCGGTATTTATTATAAAAATGTTTTAGGTACATATACACACGCTTTTTTGTTGCTGCGGATTTATCCGTAGCGACTGCCTTAGCAGGTGTTGAACTAGGCGAGCGGTTCAACATAATACCCTATAAACTTAGTCTAATACGAGCGACTGATCAGCATTAAATATAAATTACCAAATGTTAAGTTACAATACATGGGGACTTAGGAACGCGCACGAAATAAACACTTCCAGTGCAATAGTTGTAAAGTTTATTTCCTGCGTGCTCCTTTGTAATTGTTTTCAAGGAGTTGTGTAATGCTGTGTGTTAAGGCACCCGTAAATAGAGAAGAAATAATCAAAAAGTCACGATTTATTGGCTTAATTTATCCTTGTATCAGTGAGATAGAGGCAGCTACTTATATAAATACACAGCGTATTGAACATCCCTCTGCAAATCATATCGCTTTTGCCTACCGTATTAAAACAGAGCAAGGCACAGTGTGCCGTTTTCATGATGCAGGTGAGCCTTCAGGTACGGCAGGAAAGCCTATCTATAGCTATATTGAAGGACACGATCTGATTAATATTGTATGTATTGTAGTGCGTTATTTTGGGGGAGTTAAATTGGGAGCCGGTGGATTGACTCGTGCTTATGGGAATGCTGCTAAACAGGCTATCAAAGCAGCTGACATCATTGAGTTTATTGAGCTGGCTACATTGTCTATTGTGTTGGACTATAAGCAATTACAACAGTTTGAATATACTTTAAAAAAGTTTTCTGGAAAAATTATCAGTAAGGATTTTGCCGGGCAAGTCAAATTGCTGATACAGTTGCCTGAAAGTCAGGCTGATGAGTTGTTACAAATTTTTCCTGGGCAAATATCGTAGGTTGGGCTGCCGTCTTTTTGGCAACCCAACAATTCAATTAACCGACCTATATACTTGAAAATGTTGGGTTGGTAGCCGCCCACCCTATATTCAAGTCACATTTGCAGATAAATCAATCTCCTAGAGTGAAGCCAACCTTAATCGTTACTTGCCAATGTGCAATTTTACCTTCATCTATATGGCCGCGAGTTTCTATAACCTCGAACCAGCGCATATTGTGAATTGTCTGTGCAGCCCTGGCGATTGCATTCTCGATTGCGTCTTGAATACCAACGGAAGATGAGCCTGTTAATTCGATTTTTTTATAAGTATGATCATTCATATTGATACTCTCTATAAGTGGATTTTGGGGGAGATGCAGGTATTATTATGTGCTTACAGGCAAGCAGAAATTAATCATCAAATTACCTTAATCGACTGCGCCTAGAACCTACAAATGATGATGTCAGGTGTTTTAATTATTTTTAATTAACTGACAGTGTAAACTTAAATTGCATGATTGTCCTTATTATTCTATGGCTAAAGCAGTAAAATAAACGATTAATATTAATTTTAGCTGTATAGGTGAATTTAATGATACGACTACTTTTCTTTGCTTTAGCGGTTTTTTCCAGTTTCAGTTTATCTGCTAAAGAAGTTAGCTTTGTCACGGATGATCAAGCCACAATTTATGCAGAGTATCAAAAACGTGGCTCTCATGCAGTGCTACTCGCACATGGCGCTATCTTTGATAAAGAGAGCTGGGGTAAATTCGCACAGGATTTACTCGCGCAAAATTACACTGTGCTGGCAATAGACTTTAGGGGCTATGGCAAGTCAACGTTCGGGAAGCAACCCCGTGCCTTGTATAAAGATATTTTAGCGGGTGTGCAATTTTTAAAAGCCGAACAAGGCATTCGTAAAATAACGCTATTAGGTGCAAGTATGGGGGGAGCTGCCGCAGCAAAGGCAGATGTCTATGCGGCATCCGGGAGTATTGATCAGCTCATTTTATTATCACCTGCAAGTATTTTTCAGCCTGAAAAGCTAAGCGGGCAGTTATTATTTATCGCCAGTGAAGACGAACATCTGGTAACAGCACTACGCTCTTCTTTTGACCAGGCACCTCAACCGAAAGCACTTAAATTAATCGCTGGCAGTGCACATGCGCAACATATATTTAAAACATCTCAAGCTGAACTGTTAACAAAAATAATTTTAGACTTCCTGGCAGATAAACAGAGTAAAGTTAATTAAAGTTTGAAAATAGTCAGCCTAATATGGGAGTGATCCATGACTTTAAAAACCAGGTTTTTTATCCCTGCTTTTTTTATTTCTGTTATTAGCTGTGCGATTCCTATACAGCAAGGAGCAGAAACTGTGCAACTTATTTATGCAAAACCAAACACAGAAACGTGCCGGTTTTTAGGTCAGACTTCAGCATCTGACGGTGGCATGGTTTCAGGAGACTTTATGTCTGATGCCAAAATTCATAAAAGTACCGCTAATTTAATGAAAAACAAGGCATATGAAATGGGGGGAAATGTTGTTTATATACAGCAGCAATTCAATAAAAATGAGAAATTAACGAATACCATGACGAACCAAACGATGCTTGGCTTTGTTTATCAATGCGAGGACATTAAATATATTAAGCTTGAAGAAATTCAAGTGCTAGAATAATTTTTTTCAATGAATGGGAGATTTTCTGATGATGAATTTTATATGTAAACAGAACTGTATTCGATTTGCACAATGCGTTTTTGTTATTTTATCGACCTTTCTGATGACGTTATCTGCCGTCGCGGGTGAAGACAATAACCGTTATCAGGCGACTGTATTGCATGAAGGAGGCCAGGGAAACCAGTTTGGGAAATTACTTCCCAAGGTCTTTATTATTGATTCGAAAGATGGGCATATGTGGATTCTGGATCATAACAGTAAACTTCATAATCCCAAAAAAGGTAGCTTTGCTTTAGGTTCTGTACTGACGTACCAAGGGCGTGTGCGGCCTGGTAAGAAAATGGGCGAAGTGATTGAGCAGGCTGAAAGCTGGTGATAGCAGTACATGGCGCGTTAGTACAGCACAGCCTGTAAGTTTGCTAATATCCTTGGAAGCGGGGTCTTCAGCCCCGCATTGAGACAGCGGGGCTGAAGACCCCGCCTCCAGGTTGTACGAAATCGTTGAAAATTGATCTATATCATTTACATGGGAAAAAGCAGGTATTAATATTCCATAGTTATACTCTTTGCCTCGCATTACGCTAAGTATCATACGCAGACTAAAGTCCGCGCAACCACACAAATCAGGAAAACTTAATGGTATCTCATCAGGAAAACACGCAAGCATCTCATCGTGTTGGTTTTACTTACCTTTCTCAGGAAGATTTATTAGACGCAGGGTGTTTTGATCTGCGTATGGCAATTGAAGTTGCCGAAAAAGCCATGCTGGCATTTGAAAATCAGCGCATTATGTTCCCCGAAAAAGTGGTACAGATTTTTGATCAGGTTAGTCAGGATCGTATCAATTGCCTGCCTGCTACCTTGATGGATGAAAAAATCTGCGGTGCAAAGTGGGTGTCGGTTTTCCCCCGTAATCCTAAGCGTTACGATGTGCAAAATTTATCGGCAATCTTTATTTTATCGGAAATCGAAAAAGGCTTTCCGGTTGCGGTGATGGAAGGGACGTTGGCTTCAAATATGCGCGTTGCAGCGATTGGTGCGATTGCCGCCAAACATTTGGCGCGTAAAGACAGTCGTAGCATAGGGTTTATTGGTGCTGGTGAGCAGGCAAAAATGCATTTACTGGCAATGAAAGTGGTTCGCCCTGGCTTAAAAGAATGTCGAGTGTCGGCTAAAACAGCACAGGAAGAAGAGCAGTTTATTGATGAGTTATCACCGCTACTGCCTGATATGACGTTTATTAGAGCCAATACCGTGGCGAGAGATGCGATGCTAGGAGCTGATATTTTGGTGACCGCAACCAGTGCTCAGGCTCCTTTACTCAAAGCAGAGTGGATGAAACCGGGAGCTTTTTATAGTCATATTGGTGGTTGGGAAGATGAATATGCGGTTGCCCAGCAATGCGATAAAATCGTTTGTGATGACTGGGATACTGTGACTCATCGTACCCAGACATTGAGCCGCATGTATAAAGAGGGCTTGCTATCACATAATGATATTCATGCTGATTTGCATGAACTTGTGTCTAGACAGAAGCCAGGGCGTGAGTCGGATGATGAACGTACCTATTTTAATGCCGTGGGGCTGGCTTATGTCGATATTTCATTGGCACAAGCGATGTTTAAGCGTGCAGAATCAGCACATATTGGTTTGAAACTTGACCTACAGCAAAGCATGGTCTTTGAACATCATAATATTATCAGCAAAATCAGGCTATAACATGTTTAAACAACTCCCGAATGATGCTGCTGAAAAAGTTGAAGTGATATTGAATCAGCAGACAGTGTTAGTGCCATTGGGTACTACTGTGGCGGCAATGGCCTTAGCGCAAGGCTTACGTGCAACTCGAACAACCCCAGTATCCGGTGCCAAGCGTGCTCCCTTTTGTATGATGGGCGTTTGCTATGACTGTTTAATGATTATTGATGGCCAGGCCAATCAACGCGCTTGTGCTACTTACGTTAGGCAGGGTATGCAAGTTGAAACACAACAGGGAGTAGGACCATTGCTGGGAGATGTTTTGTGAAAAATCATTATCAATTGCTTATTATTGGTGGCGGCCCAGCAGGGCTTGCTGCTGCGGTAACTGCTGCAAACCAGGGTGTTTCCTGTGCATTACTGGATGAACAGCCTGCTCCAGGTGGACAAATTTATCGTTCAATTGAATCGGTTCCAGAGCAACGCGCGCAGACTTTAGGGGCGGAATATCGACGCGGTAAAGAGCTGGCGGCAGCATTTCGTGAATGTAATGTGGACTACTTTTCCGAAACCCGAGTCTGGTCATTGAATCGTGAGCGGGAAGTGGGGGTCTTACATAAGGACAAAAGCAAGATCATCACTGCGGATCAGATTCTGGTCGCCAGCGGAGCAATAGAAAGGCCCGTACCATTTCCTGGCTGGACATTGCCAGGGGTCATGCAGGCAGGTGCAGGCCAGATTTTATTCAAGTCTGCCGGGGTTATTCCAGATGATGGTGTCGTCCTTGCTGGATCAGGGCCGTTGTTGCTATTACTGGCCTGGCAATATATGCAGGTTGGCGTGGAAATTAAAGCGATGCTTGATGTTACGCCATTAAGCAATAATTTACTGGCAATGCCTAAGTTACCTAAAGCTTTGCTAGCGCATCATTACTTAACCAAAGGACTGGTCTATCAAAGAGACCTTAAGCGTGCAGGCGTGGTCACCAAAATTGCTGTGAGTGACCTAAGGGCTGAAGGTGAGGATAATTTACACGCTGTTTGTTATAGACACCTGGGACGCGAACACAGGATTGAAACTGACTTATTAATGACTCATTTTGGTGTGATTCCGCATATCTGGCTCACTCAGGCTGCGGGTTGTAAACACCAGTGGGATAAGAGTCAGCAATGCTGGCGGCCACAACATGATAAGTGGGGTAACACCAGTATAGAAGGTATTCTGGTCGCGGGTGATGGTGCAGGAATCAATGGTGCCAAGTCTGCTGAACATGCGGGTCGCCTGGTTGCTTTGCAAGCACTTTTTGCACTGGGAGTTTTGAGCCAGGAAGAACGTAATAAACAGTCTGCCAATGAGCGCAAATGTATGCAGAGTGAACGCCATATTCGCCCCTTTCTGGAAGCTTATTTTGCGATTCCTCAAACTATACTGGCAACACCTGATAAAGATACCATTGTTTGTCGTTGCGAAGAAATTACTGCAGGACAGATTCGTGAGGCGGTTGCCAATAGTCATGCTGATAGCAATCAGGTTAAATACTTATCGCGCTGTGGTATGGGAGCTTGCCAGGGTAGGCAATGTGCCAATGCTGTTGCGCATATTGTTGCCGATGCGGGTGGGCAGCCAGTCTCTGCGAAAAGCCACTTTCGTGGGCGACCTCCTGTTGCTCCGCTGACTTTGCAGCAACTGGCGAGTTTAGAGGAGCAAAGATGATGAAGACTGATGTTCTTATTATAGGTGCGGGCTTAATCGGTGCGTCTACCGCATTACAACTGGCTATGCGCGGTTGTCGCTGTATTGTTATTGATAAAGATAGTCCCGGTCGTCATGCCTCTGGCGCGAATGCGGGAGGTTTACGACAGCTAAACCGTGACCCAGCGGAAATACCTCTGACAGTAGAGGCTGCAAAAATGTGGCGCAATATTGAAGCACTCGTTGATTCGGACTGTGATATACGTTTTTCCGGGCAGCTTAGGCTTGCTGAAAATCAGTCTGATATGGATAAACTAGAGCAACGGGCTGCTATGGTACGTGATATGGGGTATCAGCATGAAGAAATGATTGGCAAAAAAGAGCTTTACCAATTAGTGCCTGCATTATCACCTCACTGTGTTGGTGCTTTAATTTGTCGCGAGGATGGTTATGGTCGGCCTTATCATGCCTTGACTGCATTCCGGCGCAAAGCGGAAGCACTGGGTGTCACTTTTCATTCATCAACAGAAGCCTATACGATTGAACAGGAAGGCGAAGGTTGGCAGGTACGTACATCGCAAGGGACATTTAGCAGTCAAATTCTGGTGAATTGTACAGGGGCATGGGCAGGGCAGCTGGCTGGGTTAATGAACGAGCCGGTATCATTAACAGCAAAAGCACTGATGCTAATGGTAACAGAACGTTTACCACATTTTGTTGATCCCGTTATGGGGGCGGCCAGTCGTAAGTTATCTTTTAAGCAAATGCAAAATGGCACATTGATTATTGGTGGGGCACTGATTGCCAAACTTGATTTTGCTCTGGAACAAACAGAGATAGATTGGCATCAGCTAGCTAAAAGTGCAAACACAGTGGTGGATTTTTTTCCTCAGCTTAAAGATGTGCGTATTGTTCGTGCCTGGGCAGGTATCGAGGGCTTTATGCCGGATAATATTCCTGTTATCGGAGCATCGCAGACAATGAAAAATGCTTATCATGCCTTTGGTTTTTCTGCGCATGGTTTTCAGCTATCTCCCGTTGTTGGGCGCATTATGGCGCAGTTGATTCTGGAGGGTCGCTCGGAATTACCGATAGAGCCGTTTAGTATTGGCAGGTTTTAAAATAATGCATATCATGCTTACCAGGCTATATGGAAATTATTTACCGTATCATTCCTCTAAATTATATAAAATAAACAATGATTAGAAAAATTCATCAAAGCGTATTTATCTCTGCTTTTATCCTGATTATAACTGGCTGTAAATTTCAACAGCCAGATTATATAAACGTTATCAATGCCAGCGAGTTAAATACACTTATGCACAGTCAAGATATTTTTCTAGTTGATGTACATACTCCCAGACAACAGCATATAAAAGGAACGGATATATTTATTCCTTACAACGAAATCGAGAAATTTCAAGATAAACTTCCTGAAGATAAAAATACGCCTATTTACCTGTATTGTCTAGGAGGCCCAATGGGCAATGCCGCTGCAAAATCTCTCCATGATTTAGGCTACAGTCAGCTATTCAATCTTACTGGAGGTAGCAATGCATGGAGAAACTCTGGTTTTGAATTTGAATAAATCATCAAAATAGCGTTCGAGACAGCACACTAATCTTAAATATCGAAAAACTGGAGCGTAAGTTTTAGTCTACACACAGGCGACTTATGTAGGCTAAAGCCTACGCCCCAGATTTATTTGCTAATAAACTGACATTGCCTCCTATTGCAGCTGTATTGGTTGTCACGGTTTGCTCATTACTAAAGCGCTGTAAATAATGCGGTCCTCCTGCCTTGGGACCTGTGCCGGAAAGCCCCATTCCGCCAAATGGCTGCACACCCACAACAGCAGAAATCATATTACGATTAACGTAAATATTGCCGACTTTCGCGTGTTCAGCAATCATTTTTATCTTACTGCTTATACGGCTATGTATGCCCAGCGTTAAGCCATAACCACTGCTATTTATCGCATCTACCACACTCTCAAGTTCTGCATCGTGATAGCGAATGATATGTAAAACAGGACCAAAGTTTTCCTGGGTGAGTTGCGTGAGTGATGATAATTCAATCAGTGTGGGCGGAAAAAAACAGGGGCTATTCAGTTGCCTGTGTAACTGTACCTGAAATAATATTTTTGCCTGCTCGCGCATGGTTTCAACATGTTCAGTCAATTGCCTTACTGCATCGGGACTAATGAGCGGGCATATATCTGTGGTGTAATCCTGAGGGTCAGTAACGATTAATTGCTGCATGACAGCGATTATTCTATTGATAATATTATCTGCAATTTGATGCGGAAGAAATAAAACCCGTAGTGCTGAACAGCGTTGACCAGCACTGTTAAAAGCGGATTGCACAGCATCTTGAATAAGCTGCTCACTATGCGCAGAACTATCGGCAAGCATAACATTTTGCCCGCCGGTTTCAGCAATTAAGGGAATAATACAGGGGAGCTTTGCTAGTTGCTGATTAATCAATTGCGCGGTTGCTAAGGAGCCGGTAAAAGCGACTCCTGAAATTCGTTTATCAGCCAACAAATGCTTGCCTATACTGTTACCATCACCCGGTAAGAATTGCAGTACATCGACTGGAATGCCTGCCTGATGTAATAGTTGTATACAACGCATTGCGGTTAAGGGCGTTTGCCTGGCAGGTTTGGCAATCACTGTATTGCCACTGACTAATGCCGCAGTCACCTGACCGATAAAGATAGCAATGGGAAAATTCCATGGACTGATACAGACAAAGACACCACGACCATATTGATAAAGCTGGTTTTTTTCGCCAGTAGGACCTGTCAGGTTTAAGGGCTGGGAAAATAATTCAATAGCGGATTGTGCATAATAGCGACAAAAATCCACGGCTTCACGGATTTCTGTCTGTGCATCCTGTATAGTTTTTCCAGCTTCACGAACACACAGAGAAACCAGTTCGAGGCGATTTTCTTCTAGCAGTTCAGCGGTTTTTTGCAGATAAGCAGCACGCTTTTTTACTGCCGCTAAACGCCAGTGTTTAGCAGCAGAATAAGCAACCCTCAGCGCTGCTGCCTGTGCGTTTTGTTCACTATCAATAGCACTACCAACAATTTGCTGAATATCTGCCGGATTGAATATCTTATAATCAGGCCCTGTAAATACCTTGCCGTTGACCAGAGGAGTCGCATGCCAGGTTCGAGCTTTTAATTGCACCAGGTCTTGCTGGCATTGTTTTAAGACTTGCAAATCGGCTAAGTTCACCCCTTCTGAGTTAATACGTTGTTGGCCATATAATTCTTTGGGTAATACACACAAAGTAGACAGTTTTGCTGTTTTTTGCAAATACGTAACAGGATCAGCAATGACTTTTTTAATATTGATCCCAGAATTTTCCACCTGATTAATAAAAGAAGTATTGGCTCCATTTTCTAATAAGCGTCTGACC
>WTCN01000243.1 GCA_013138555.1 Methyloprofundus sp.
TATGTTTATCTGGTTCCCTATGTAGAATCAGAAAATGAAATTTTCTTAAAAACAATCATACCTAGTCGTAAGGCAACGAAAAAATATATTGGTGAATAATTATGGTTGAATACAAGTTAGATGAAGAAGAACAAGAAATTCTAAGCGCATTTGAGTCTGGAAAACTCAAATCTGTTCCAAATGTAAAAGATGAAATAGAAAAGCACAGACAAATTGCAGCAGCAACGTTTAAAAAAGATAAAAGAATTAATATTCGTATTGCTAATCGTGACCTTTCAGAGCTTCAAAAATTGGCTTTGGTTGAGGGAGTTCCTTATCAAACATTTATTACCAGTATTTTGCATAAATTTGCAGATGGTAAATACATAGAAAAACAGTATTAATATACAGAGCCTTTCAGAAAAAAATATAATCGGGTAGGGGCGAGTTTCTCCCTCACCCCTCCCCACACCACCCTGCATGTGGCTCCGAAGATCAAAGGGATGTGTGTAGTGGTCAAGGTCGATAATTCCAACGGGTGAAAGTCCCGCTCTGGCAAGGTAGGTCAACCACCAGATAGGAATCAAAGGGCTAGGTCTCGAATTGAGAATTTTTTCAACCATATTCGTAATTTGAGACCTACTCCCTTCATTGCTGGCTAACTATACGTTATGTGTTTAATAGTGATAGCGCAGTTGAGCAATCAAAATATTGTCTTCATTCACTTTGTACACAATTCTATGCTCATCATTGATACGTCGTGACCAATAACCTGATAGTGCATGTTTCAAAGGTTCAGGTTTACCGATTCCTTCAAAAGGGCATCGTTGAATATCTTTAATTAGGGTATTAATCCTTTTTACAATAGTTTTATCGGTTTTTTGCCAGTAAAGGTAACTGTCCCACGCTTTAGGTGCGAAGGTAAGGCTCATTCAATTAATTCTCGTTCGATACCTTTGTCTTCTTCAAGTGCTGCAATTGATTCAAGTAAGTCTCGAGCATTAGCTGGTGAACGGAGCAAATATGTCGTTTCTTCCATAGCCTGATAATCTTCTAAAGAAAGCATAACGACAGGAGATTCACGTTTTCGGGTAATAATTATAGGGGCATGGTCATTACAAACTCGTTCCATCGTTTTAGATAAATTTGCACGAACAGCGGTATAGCTTATAGCATCCATAAGAGCCTCATGATTAGTATGTACAGATTAAAGTACATATAGTATAGTGACACATACCCAAAAAATCCAGAGGGGATAGTTCTTTACCCGTAAAAAAGAGCGGAGTCATTAATTTAAAACAAATGAATACGATTAAGCCGCTCTAACAAACCCCGTCGCCTACTATAAGTCTCTTTGAGTTTTAATATGCGCTGATTAAATTCAGTGCCTTTTTTTTCAAATGCTGCAAGTTCGTGTAAAGTGATTAAATGTTTGAGTGCTTTATTGTAGGCTGAGGAATTTTTTTGTTCAATGAAATCATCAACCGCTCGCCACATCATTTCTTGCTGGCCTAGGAGTGATTTTAATTCATTTTCGCGGTCTTTTTTTATTTTTTCCTGCTGTTTTTTCTCTGCTCTAAGCGTTAAATCCTCTGCAATTTCAGTTAATTCCTGATAGGTTCTTGGCGCTATCTTTGTGCTTGTAATGGCTGGTTCTGATTGATTTAACTTATTCAAACGATGATTTAAGGCTGCAGATAAGTTAGCTTCATTGTTACTGAGTTTAACTAAAAATTGTTGTTGCTCTTGTGGCGATAGTTGGGCAATTAAGCTTTTGGTATCCCGAATTTTGACTGTTAAATTAGGACTTTTTTGGGCAGCGGCATTAACTAATTGTTCATCAAGCTCGACATAGAGAATAAACTGTTTTAATGCAGGATTCAGGTCATTTAAGCCCGCAGGAACAAGGGGTTCATAAATTTTATCTGCGCCATCATCCCAGTATGGGAGTAGTTGACACGCTTTTAACCATGCTAAATATAAAACCCTAAAATCACCACCGATAATGTCATTGCGTAATTCGCACAAATCATCCAGCCAACCTTCGCCTTCTGTCCAGCTGTCAGAGTCTTCATCCTGAAAATTAAAATCTAGAATGAAGTTTTGCTTATCAGAACAAAGTGTTTTTTCGATTGCTTCCGAAATAAAAAAATCGCGCCATTCGCAAGTATCAACGAGATCACAAGGTAGACGAAACATTAAGCGCTTATTTCCCCAGTTACTTAAATACACCATCGCGTCAAAGCTGCTTTGCATAAGTTGTTCGACATTGCCACGAAAATCACCATAATGATAAACAAAACTAGCATGGTGTGATGATACTTCGGCACGACTGGAAAGTTGGTGAAGTTCAGCTTTTTGGTTTTCATTTAAAGCGTTGTCAATTGCTTTAAATTCGTAGTATTGGTATTCACTCATATGTCAGTAATTGGGAGTGGTTGGTAAGATGTTTTCGAGTCTATCTACTTGGGTTTAATTTGTCAATTTAATAAAAGGCGGGATGCTCGGTAGATTATGTGGAAAAAGTGGGAACAAAGGGGCTGCGTGGAGAAACGGTCGGCTCGTCATTTTGTTCGTTTTCTGCTAGTTATCTCAAGCTGGAAGCTGGATGGGATATTCAACTCGTGCATAATGTTTATATCCTTAAATGGAGTAAAAATTAAATCAATATAACCTATTTGGGTCATGTGTTTTATGCTCCGATGGTGTAGGCTGACTATAAATATAGTTCTGATGTGGAGTGGAGAGAGTGAAAGATTCGATAGATTAATCGCTGCTCACCATAAGCAACGGTCTCATGACCATCCTTTAAGGAGAATAGTATGAAAGCATTTTGGATAAGTATTCCTGTCGCCGCTCTGATGATCATCAGCGCCGGACAAGCACTTGCCAATGAATCACTGGCCCAAAAAAGTGGTTGTCTTGGATGCCACAGTGTAGACAAGAAGGTTGTTGGCCCTGCGTTCAATGACGTAGCTGCTAAATACAGAGGCGATGCCAACGCCCGCGATGCCCTAGTCGAAAAAGTGAAGAAGGGCGGTAAAGGCAACTGGACTGATGTGACAGGCGGTGTCTCGATGCCTCCGTACTCGCCACGAGTCTCTGATGCCGACATTGAGCTGCTAGTTGACTGGGTGTTGGGGCTTTAGAGCTAGGGTAAAAAGCGGTTATCATTATTAAGGCGGGACAAAATTAGGGGAGTAGGCTTTAGCCTACATGCGTAGCACATAGGTTGTACGTGTAGGCTGAAGCCTACTCCCCTCCATGCCATCCCGTATTAAGTTTGTAGTCACAAAAGCTCATCACTATCAAAAAAAGTCGGCCCTCGTATTCATTTTTGCATTTAACATTAAAGAGTGCAAAAATAAAGACTCCTTGCTTTGTGCTGATTGCCATTTCAAAATCAGTTCAGCAGAGTATGATAAATCATATACCAGCAATCACTGAACCTGGCATTAGCTGACAAAACACTGAGATTAAAGAACGAAGGTGATACTTAATGAATGATATTTCTCGTCGTAACTTCCTGTTTACATCAGTTGGCGCAACTGCCGGGGCATTGCTTTTGCCTGCTTATGTAGATGCCAAAGAGCAAACCCATGCTTATGAGGGAGGTTTGCTCACTGGGCAACCTAAACCATTACGCTACAAATCCATTCCTGGATTTCTTAGTGAAGAGCAAATCACACCACACCACACTGCTCATTATGGCGGTGCTCTGCGGGGGTATGTTGCTGCTGATATAAAGTTACAGGCTGGCATCATTGAGGGTACTGACATGGATTCCAGCTTATACGGAGCAACTCAACGGGCTAGAACAAATAAAGCTAACAGTGTTATTTTACATGAACTCTATTTTGATGGGATGACTGCTAAAGCCAGTAAACCTGCTGAAGAGATACTCACAGCGATTAAGAAACGCTTTGGTTCTCTTGAAAAATGGGCTGCTGATTTTCAAGCGAGTGCTAAAGCAGCCACTGGCTGGGCTATGCTTGCGTTTCATCCGCTTAATGGCAAACTATATAACGTGGTTAGCGATAAACATGCAACGGGTGTACTTTGGATGGCCACACCTTTGGTGGTGATAGATGTCTACGAACATGCTTTTTATGTCGATTACAAGAATAACAAGACGCTGTATATTGAAAAATTTATGGAGCATATCGACTGGGAAGAGGTGGGGCGTAGATTTAAAGGTATTCGCTAAGGGAAATGGCAAAATAGAATCGTTCAGAATATCATTAGCAATGTTATATATATGCGTTACTAACGTAAGGTGTAACAGGGCATATAGACTTTCAGGAATTAAATTTCCACTTTAAATCGGCATCCTTCATTTCTCGGTTGACACTTTTTTTATTTAACAAGCGTAGCCCGTATGAAGCTTGCGTAATACGGGAAAACCAGCGCCTCGAATGTCCCGTATTCCGCAGGCTCCATACGGGCTACGTTTATATTCTTGATGCATATAGATTATCGAAGTGCAAACTACTTTTATGGTCATATGAAAAGTGCCTTTAAATCATTATAAGGTGTGCTGAGGCACGAAGCGCATCTTGCATCTGTGGTGCGTTTCGCTTCGTGCCTCAGCACATCCTATCCGGTTTTTGGAATCTGTACGAACTAACTTGCCTAGCCTACGATTAATTAATTAATTTAATAAACTCATCAGCTGCGACGGGTCTGGAAAATAAGTAACCTTGTCCATAGTCACAGCCTGCTGCTTTAAGTAACTGGTATTGTTCTTCTGTCTCGATACCTTCTGCGATAACTTTTAAGCCCAGTTTATGCGCCATCACAATGATCGCTTCAGAGAGAATCATATCACTTGAGTTAGAGCTTAAGTTACGGGTAAAAGACCGGTCGATTTTAAGGTAATCAATATCAAACTTATTGAGATAGGCAAGGGATGAATAGCCAGTACCAAAGTCATCCATGGAAACCTGTATATTGGCATCACGAAACTGTAGTAATTGCTTGATAACCGAGTCGGATGTCTCCATTAATAGACTTTCGGTAATTTCAATAACAATGTTTTCACCTAATAAATTGAGGTTTTTAAGATACTTTATCCAGTTGGTACTATCCTCTGTGGAGTGGAATTGTATTGGAGATTTGTTGATACTGATCTGGATGGTTAAACCGTATTTTTCCTGCCATTGTTTAGCTTGCTGTGCCGCTTGCTTAAACACCCAGTCGCCGATTTCAATAATAAGACCAGATTCTTCGGCAATAGGAATAAAGTCGGCGGGGCTTATGATGCCTCTAACAGGGTGGTGCCAACGAATTAATGCTTCGGCCTTAAGTATTTTACCTGTTTCCAGGTCAATAATTGGTTGATAGTGCAGTTGAAATTGCTGCTCGGTGAGTGCGCTACGTAAATCTGTTAGAATTTGTAGATGCTTTTGTGCTGTTTCCTGCATAGCGGGGGTGTAATAACTAAAGCGATTACGGCCAATGTTTTTGGCGCGATACATGGCCTGATCAGCATTTTTAAGCAATTGAGAGACGCTATCTCCATCATTAGGGTATAAGGTTATGCCAATGCTGGCGGTAATATACACTTCCTGTTCTTCTAGTCTAAAAGGCTGGGACAGGTTTTTTATGATAGAGTCCGTGATACGTTCTATACTGGAAATATCACTGAGTTCAGACAGAATAACGGTAAATTCATCGCCTCCCAGTCTAGCGACAGTGTCGCTTTCACGTACGCAGGACATAATACGTTGAGCGGCTTTGATTAATAGTAAATCTCCCATTTCATGCCCAAGTGTATCATTGACGGCTTTAAAGTGATCAAGGTCAATAAACAACAAGGCCAGGGAGAGTTTTTCACGATGAGATTTGACTATTTCAAGTTCTAAACGATCCTGAAACATGCGTCGGTTAGGTAAGTGTGTGAGTTCATCGTAATTAGCTTGTTGCCAAATTATTTCTTCATCTTTTTTGCGTTCGGTAATATCAAAACTAGAACCAATATAGCCTTCAAACTTACCTGCCGGGGTAAAGCGAGGGGTGCCGTTATCCAGAATCCAATGGTATGTGCCATCATGATGTTTAAGGCGATATTCCATCGAGAACGGTTGGCGTAGCTTAAAATGATTTGCAAAGCAGTTCTTGCAGGCTTGTAAATCATCGGGGTGTACACTTGTTGCCCAGTTATGCTCTAGCTCTTGTTCTAAAGTGCGTCCAGTAAAGTCCAGCCACATTTTATTGAACCAGATATATTGCATGTGAGTGTCGCACATCCAGATCAGGGCTTGTGCGGATTCGGCAATAAAGCGGAAATGTGCTTCACTTTGTTTGAGCTTTATCTCTGTTTGTTTGCGTTCGGTAATATCGACTAGAATCCCGATAATGCCTATGGCTTCTCCAGATGAGTCTAGCAGCTTGGTTTTTGTGACTTCCAGCTCATGGCGCTTACCATTTTTCAGGGTAAGGGTTTCGTGTAAGACATAGGGTTCATCCTGATTTAAACATGCCTGGTTTGAGGTCAGGCACTTATCTAACTTGCTTTGACCAATTAAGGCAGGTAGGTTATTCGGATCAAGAAGTTGTTTTTGTGTTAAGCCTGTTGCATTGCAATAGGTTTGATTGACAAAGGTAAAGTGTCCTGCCTTATCAGTTAGCCAGATACCCATCGGTGCATTATCAAATATTGCGTATAATTTTGTTTCACTATCTTTACGTGCTTTTTCGGATTTTTTTAAAAGGTAAATCCAGTAAGCAAAAATTAAAAAGATAACAAGTACTAATAGGCTGTATTTGAAGACTGTTGTATAGCTGAGACCTTTAGTGACTTTTAATTTTTGCCAACGATTAAAAATTTTTCCTCTTTCCTGCTCACTAATACTGGCTAAAGCTTTTTGCATAATGCTATGCAATTCAGGGTGACGCTTAGAGGTGGCAAGGCTAAAATTACTCTGGTAGGGAGTTGAGCCAGCAAAACTCAAATTAAGTATGGCAGACTCTTTTATAATATAGCTAGCAGCCGTTGCATCACCAACAAACGCCGTTGCTTTGCCAGTAGCCACAAGGTTTAGTGCTTGTTCAAGGGTATCTGTGCTAATGATATGGATCTCAGGGTGATACTTTGCTAAGAGTTCTTGAGTGTAGTGCCCTTTATGAATAGCAACAGAATGACCTGCTAATTGATTGAGTGAATTAATATAGCCTTGCGATTGTTCCGCGATAATGACTGTGGAGCTATTGATATAGGCGGGGCTAAAATTGAGCTGCCTGGCACGGTTTTTTGTTTTAACAAGACATGAAATCATATCAATCTTACCTGTCTGCGTATCTTCCAGTACTTCGCTCCAGGCGTTTTTGTAACTCATAATCTCAAAATGAATACCGACACGTTGTTCAATCAAATGCAGAAAATCGGCTGCGATACCCTGATAATTATTTTGCTCATCAAGCCATTCATAAGGAGGAAAATGGCGGTCTATGCCAAGACGAATAACTGGGTGCTGTTTCAACCAGGCTTTTTCCTGTGTGCTTAAATTAAGCTCGGATGAGTGGGCTATAAATGTTTTTAACTCTGCATCAGTTAATTTCTTTGTTTGCTGTAAATGCGTATAAGTATCTGCAATACGCCTCAATCGATTGATGTTTATTTGTCCAATCGGGATAGTATCAGGAAGGATCAGTTTACGTGTTTCTTGTGCTTCATAGCGTAAATGCTCAATGCTAAGCTGTGGAGCATAATGTTGCCGAATCAGCTGAATTATTTCTTCCTGATGATCCATCGCATATTGCCAGCCTTTTAGGGAGGCGCGTTTAAAGCCTTCTACGCGTTGCGGGTGTTGCTGTATTTCCTGAGTACTGGTAAATAAAATATCACCATAAAAATCAATGCCATAATTCTCTGGTTTAATAATATTGATGGCGATATTTTTCTGTTTTAGAGTAAATGGCTGGTCAGTAATGTAAGCCGACATAGCATCTACCTGGCCTGCTTCCAGTTCAGCAGTAGAAAAGCTGCGCGCAACAACGGTGTAACGGTTGTGAGTGAGGCCTGCCTCGGTCAGCATAGCGGTGAGAACTGAATTATCACCTCCCTTATTATCAAACATAAGGCGCTTCCCCGCCATTTCGTAAGGACTGATAATACCAGAGGATTGTTTGCTGATAAAAATCAGTGGGTTATGCTGGTAAATTGCCGCTAAGGCACGGATATCTTTACCATTGGCATAGTGAGCAATAATACCAATATCACCAACGGCGTATTGCGCCTGACCACTAGTCACTTGTTCTATAGGGTAAATGTCAGCAGCAGCCTCCTGAAAATTAAGTTCTATGCCTTCATCGCGGTAAAAGCCTTGAGCTTTTGCTGCATAATAACCCGCAAATTGAAAGTCATGTTTCCATTTGAGCTGTAAGGTAACTTTTTCCAGTTCTGTTGCTGTGTTCTGCTGTGCTGCATAAGTGAAGCTGGAAAACAGTATGAAAAACAGCTGTAGCCAAATGACAAGAGACGATGTCATAAACTTTCCTTTTGTTAAAGTACACTTCTGTGACATTATGTTCGGCATACAAGTTATTATTGAATGTCACCTTTCCTGAATGTTACTCGTCGAACTGGGTAGCATGTGGGAATGACGGGTCGTGAAATGTCGTCAGTGATGCATCATAGGAATGAGAAGTTATATGTTCATTATATTTCAAATTCTAGTAAAATATCGTGTTTTCTTCTTATTTCTACGATAATAGCATTATGCTTTAATATGAGTTAAGAATAGGCAGTGTTTTACGCTGATTTCTATCGCTCAAACGAGGAGATAAATGACATGAACAGTAGCAAGTTTACAGATGAACAATGGCGTAAGAAATTGACCCCTGAGCAATTCAATATATGCCGTTGCAGTGCGACAGAACCCCCTTTTACAGGGGTATATGCTGATTGCAAGGACGATGGTATTTATTATTGTAGTTGCTGTGCGAATGCTTTATTTGATTCAAAAGCCAAGTATGATTCAGGGACAGGCTGGCCGAGTTTTTTTAATATTGTGTCACCTGATGCGGTAAGGGAAGTGACGGATGATTCGCATGCTATGCGTCGAGTGGAGGTCATTTGTCGTGCCTGTGATGCACATTTGGGCCATGTTTTTGAAGATGGTCCACAGCCTACGGGATTACGTTATTGTATTAACTCAGCCTCTCTGGATTTAAAACCACGATGAAAGACAAACAACTGGTTCAGGAATTATTAGATTTTATTGATGCTAGCCCAAGCCCCTGGCATGCGGTAGCAACAATGGAACAGGCATTGCTTGATGCTGCTTTTGAGCGTTTATCTGAAACTGCGCAGTGGCAGCTAGAATCAGGTGGACGGTATTATGTGGTACGAGATGATTCATCTATTATCGCTTTTGTTGCCGGGCAAAAACCACTCGCTGAAAATGGCTATAAGATCATTGGTGCACATACGGATTCGCCAGGCTTAAGAATCAAACCACATGCTTTGTTTAAGGCGGGTGAATTATTATGTATGGGAGTGGAGGTATACGGCGGGCCAATTTTAGCGACCTTTACTGATCGGGACTTAAGTTTTGCCGGGCGTGTCAGTTATCGTTGCTTGACGGGAAAGATAAAAACAAAACTAGTCAGTTTTGAGCAACCTTTATTGCGCTTACCTAATCTCGCTATCCATATGAATAGAAAGGTCAATGAAGAAGGACTGAAGCTAGATAAGCAGAATGAGTTGCCACTCTTATTTGCATTGAGCAGCAAAGAACAGTTAGCTGATAAGGTTTTTACAGAGTTATTAACGTCACAGTGCGAACTGGACGCTGAGCAAATTTTATCCTGGGAGTTTAATGTTTATGATGTCCAGAAAGGAAGTTTCTGGGGCGCAAATCAGGAATTTTATACGGATAGTCAGCTAGATAATCTGGCTTCATGTCATGCAGGCTTAAATGCGCTACTAGATGATGCTGTTTTAAATTCGGGTAATACGGTTGTTTGTGCCTTTTTTGATCATGAAGAAGTTGGCAGTGAAAGCAGCAAGGGTGCTGATGGCAGTTTTTTGCCTGATGTTTTAGAGCGCATTGCTTTAGCGCGCACATTAAATACTGAAGACTATAAACGGGCTTTGGCAAATAGTTTTATGCTAAGCGTTGATATGGCACATGCTTATCAACCTAATTTCCCCACGGCGTATGAAGTGGAGCATAAAGTTTATGTCAATAAAGGTCCGGTTATTAAATTAAATGCCAATCAGCGCTATAGTTCCGAGAGCCTCTCCGAGGCAATGTTTATTACCTGGTGTCAGCAGGCTGATGTGCCTTATCAAAAATATGCACATAGAACAGATATTCCCTGTGGCAGCACTATCGGGCCGATGGCTTCGGCTAAATTAGGCATTCGTACCGTTGATGTGGGTAATGCCATGTGGGCAATGCACAGTATCAGGGAGAGTGCCGGGGTATTGGATCATCGTTATATGCTTGATACCATGAGGTATTTTTTTAAAAGTTAATGTTTGCCCAGTTTAATATGGGGCAGCGTATGCCGAGATAAATGCCTGGGGGCTAAGCCCCCGCGCTTCAGCATAGTAACGTGTGGGACCTGTGTAGTAGCTACTCTGTGTATAAGTTAGTGGCCCGATTTTTTGTAAATATATGGATTTATTTGCACTGTGCAGCGATTAGTATCAAAGAAATTAGTAAATATTAAGTTATAATGCATAGGTACTTATACTGAGTGCCGTTATGATGCGGAATTTATAACGCGCTGATTTTTGCCGAGAGAAAGCTGCTGAGGCCGGCGCACAGCTGGCTACACAAAGTGACAGCGGTGAAGTATAAATACATTCCTGATACATTATATTGTGCAGTGTGAAATCGAGAGCGTGTTATTCCAGCGCGCTTCTCGCAGAAGGCTCAGTGCGCTTATTAAGGAGCGTGCATGAAATAATCTGGGCAACTTGAATGCGGGGCTGAAGACCCCGCTTCCAAAATAGTTGTAGGTTTTATTTCGTGCACTCCTAAGCGACAGATTCTTGCTTGGCTTGACTGGGTAGGTTTTGTGAGCTTGCTTATTTTTACGTTGTCCAGAGTGTTGAACTGGGTATCTTGTAATAGGGCTAGGTTAGGTAGCTTTTCTTTGAAGCTATGCTATATAATTTAAGTGAACTGGAATACTGGTGAGAATATGGAACCACAAGTTATTTCTTTAAGCTCTGAGTACAGTGTAACAACCGAGCAGGCTGGTAAATTACTCAAATTGCAGCGTGGAATTCTGGAACAGGTTGCGTTAGGTGTTGATTATAGAGAGATTTTAGATGCGTTATGTAAAGTGGCTGAGGAAATGGTTAGTGACTCGCTGGCATCTATTATGATCTATGATGAAACAGGCAGTTTTTTAACTGTGCTAGCCGCCCCATCCATACCTGCGGAAGCGGTAGGCGCATTGAATGGCTTGGTTCCAAGTGAAAATGCCGGGTCTTGTGGGACTGCGGTGCATAGTAATGAACCACAATATGTCGTTGATACCAGAACCGATCACAGATGGTGTGACTTACAGACATTTGTCGATAGCTTTGCGATTGGCGCATGCTGGTCCTGCCCTATTAAGCTGGAGGAAGGAAGAGCCGTGGGCTCTTTTGCCTTGTCTAGTTTTGAGAAAAGAACGCCGTCAGCATTTTATAAGCAATTATTAGAAACAAGCGCTCATATTGTCGGTATTATCCTTAAGCTTCAGCAGGAAGAGCAGTTACTCAGAAATCTGGCGCGTTACGATGTTTTAACGGGCCTGGCAAACCGTACTTTATTCAATAATAAGCTCTCCCAGGCACTTAAGCGTGCAGAGCCTCAGCATTCGCAATTAGCTGTTTTGATTTTAGGTTTAGATGGGTTTAGGGATATTAATGATACTCAGGGACATGATCTCGGGGATAGGGTGCTGAAGTGGGTTGCCGAGAAAGTGCAAAGTGAATTGGCCGAGACGGATTTTTTTGCACGCTTAGGCGGGGATGAGTTTGTTATTTTAATTGAATACTTAGATGAACCGTTAGTTATTGAGCGACTTATACGCAAAATACACGCTGTTTTTAAACAGAAAATAGAGGTTGCAAACCTTGAGTTTTCTTTATCTACCAGTATTGGGGTTAGTTTTTTTCCTGAAGATGGTCAGTCAGCACAAGAATTGTTGCGTAATGCCGGTACAGCACTGCATGAAGCAAAAGAATCAGGACGGAATTGCGCCAGGATTTATAATGAAAAACTAACGGATATAGTGAGACATAGGGTCGATCTGGTGGCTGATATGCGTACTGCATTGATCAATGGAGATTTTATACTTCACTATCAGCCGCAGTTTTGTCAGAAAAGTAATAAGTTATTAGCGACTGAAGTGTTAGTCAGGTGGCAGCATGCTGAAAAAGGTCTCATTCCACCGGATGATTTTATTCCACTTGCAGAACAAAGCGGATTGATTAATGACCTTGGGCTATGGATTTTTACAACAGCCTGCCAGCAATGCAAAGACTGGTGGGATAGTGGCATGCCAGAGTTTTCCCTGGCTATCAATCTATCGGTCAAACAACTGGATGCAGAGAATATTCAAAAATTTAAGGATATTCTATTGGGCATGGAGTTCCCTGTGCATAATCTGGAAGTTGAAGTAACAGAAGGTTTGATTATGCGTCAGGAAAGTTTGCAGGAATTAAAAAAACTGGAGGATTTTGGGGTGCGTATTTCTATGGATGATTTTGGAACGGGTCACTCCTCTCTCGCACAGTTAAAGCACTTGCCTATTTCCAAATTAAAAATTGACCGTTCTTTTATTAAAGACCTTGAAACGAATGAGAATGATAAAGTGATTGTTAAAACGATCATTGCGATGGGGCATAGTTTAGGCTTAAAAATCGTTGCGGAAGGTGTTGAAACGGTTGAACAACAAGGCTATTTAGTGAAGCAAGGTTGTGATTTAATACAAGGTTATTTATTAAGCCGTCCTGTTCCCCCTGAACAACTGGAAGCGTTGCTTGTACAGGTTTAATTTTTAGCTTTCATATTGATAGTCTGGCTGTTATGCACATACCGAGCTTTTGTGTTAGCATTTGTAGAGCTAATTTTATATTAGTGAAAATCATTTTAATACAAAAGGGAAGCTATGATGAAACTTGTGAAAACATTATCAGCAGTTATGCTGCTTATGGGGATATTAGGGAATATTGCCTATGCGGCAAAAAAGCCCAATATTCTGGTTATCTGGGGGGATGATATAGGGCAATCCAATATCAGCGCCTATACGCGAGGGGTCATGGGCTATCAAACGCCTAATATCGACCGTATTGCCAAAGAAGGTATGATGTTTACCGATTACTATGGTGAGCAAAGTTGTACTGCGGGGCGTTCTTCCTTTATTTTAGGACAGAGTGTTTTTCGTACAGGCTTGAGTAAAGTGGGTATGCCTGGAGCTAAAGGAGGTATTAATAAAAAAGATCCCACTATCGCAGGCCTACTTAAGAAGGAAGGCTATGCTACGGGTCAGTTTGGTAAAAACCACCTAGGTGACCGTGATGAAATGTTGCCGACGAATCATGGCTTTGATGAGTTTTTTGGTAATTTATATCATTTAAATGCTGAAGAAGAGCCAGAAAATGAAGATTACCCAAAAAACCCTGAGTTTCGCAAAAAATTTGGTCCGCGTGGGGTGATTCATTCCTTTGCAGGTGGCAAGATTACAGATACTGGCCCATTAACTAAAAAGCGTATGGAAACGGTAGATGATGAAACTTCAACTGCAGCGCTGGATTTTATTGATCGTCAACATAAAGCAGGTAAGCCTTGGTTTGTCTGGTGGAGCGGTACACGGATGCATTTTCGCACCCATGTGAAAAAAGAATTGCGTGGTATTTCCGGGCAGGATGAATACAGTGATGGCATGGTCGAGCATGATCGTCATATCGGTTTATTTCTGAAAAAACTGGATGACCTGAAAATTGCAGATAATACTCTGGTGTTTTATTCAACGGATAATGGCCCGCATATGAATACCTGGCCAGATGCAGGAATGACACCCTTTCGCAGTGAAAAAAATACTAACTGGGAAGGAGGGTGGCGCGTTCCTGCGATGGTGCGTTGGCCAGGAAAAATTAAAGCGGATAGTGTATCAAATGAAATTGTACACCATATGGACTGGATGCCTACTTTACTAGCGGTTGCAGGGAATACTAATGTAAAGCAGAAATTACTTAAGGGCTATAAGGCAATAGGCAGAAACTATAAAGTACATCTGGATGGCTACAATATTCTACCGATGCTAACAGCTAAGACTGATAAAAGTCCACGTAATGAAATTTTTTATTTTTCAGACGATGGTGATTTGACCGCAATACGTTATAAAGACTGGAAAGCAATTTTTATGGAGCAACGTGTAGAAGGAACGCTGCAGGCATGGGCTGAACCATTTGTTCCTCTGCGTGTACCACTGCTCTTTAATTTGCGTCGTGACCCTTATGAGCGTGCCCAGAAGACATCTAATACCTATTATGATTGGCTGCTAGAACGGGTCTATTTGCTGTTACCGGCAGCAGAATATGTAGGTAAATTTATGGCAACTTTCAAAGAATACCCACCGCGTATGAAAGCAGCCAGTTTTACCTTAGGTGATGCTGTAGAAATCATTCAGAATCAAGGTGGGTCGCACTAAGCAGAGTATGTAATATGAACCCTCTATAAATCGTTTCAAGGTCAAGGTGTATTCTGCAGCTTGACCTTTTTTATGATTCCTGATTATCGATTGCTAGTATTCGTTTTCGGCAAGCTCATATCTAACGCTAAGTCTTTTGCTGTTTTCACGCTCAACATATCGATTAAAGCCATTGCACGGCTACCGCCAGTCACAGCACTACCACCTGATGATACGCCCATCTGAACTTCAGGCACCCATTTTTGCTTTTCAATGGCCTGGGCAAAGCGGTTCATTACCTTTTCGTAAGTCACTAATTTTTGTGCTAAAGCACCATCAGCTTTCATAACAAGGCGTTTGTAGGCGCTATCTCCTTCACCACGCAGTATTTGCTCCTGTTTATATTCAGCCGCCGCTAGTTTCTTCTGTTCAGCTTCCAGACGTTGCTGCCTTGCGACTTCTACCAGTTGTTGTGCTTTAATCACAGCAACTTCTTTATTTTGTTCTGCGCTAACCAGCGCTTGTTCTTTCTCGACTTCTTTTTCATATTTAGCGGTCATGACATTGGCTTTACCTTGCTCTTCAGAGGTAATGGCATCCTGCTTGGCGCGTTCGGCGTTGGCTTTAGCGGTTATAATCGCCATGGTCGCTTCTCGTTTGGTGGATATTTGATTCAATGTTTTCTGTTCAAAATTCCAGTCGGTGATCTGGAAACCGTTAACATTAATGCCGTATTCTTTAAGGTCACTTTTAAGGTGAACAGGCCGGCCATTATCGCCATAAGTAATCACCGGAATATTTTTAATCACTTGTTTTCCGGTACTTTCATCGACTGTTGAAACTTTTTTTAATTCTGTCTGATATTTACCGCTAGAGATTTGTTCGCTTGCCCATTGGGTATAAATCCCCCGTTTTTCGGCATAGGCTTCTTCACTACTCATTAAACCGGCGGTTAAGTTCATTCCTTCTTCGGTGACCGTTTTAATCAGTTTATTTGCAACCCCGGCATTGGTACGAAATGCCTTATGTAACATCAGCATTGTCGGTTCGTCATTAGGCAGTGAAAATCGGGCTTTACCATAAATTTTACCGGTCCCCCCATCTTGATAGCGCACGGAAATCCCTTTTTGATTAATACTAGAAGTATGGTCATCAGTAGAATTATCATAATCATAGGTCAGCACATCACGATATTCAGTGGTCGTGCCAAACCATTTCATATAAATACCGGGAGTAAATTTCACCAGAAGTTTGCCCGTTGGGTATTGCACTACAGTACGATTACCTGCATCATTTATGCCAGCAGACATAGCAAGTATCATGGCTACACCACCAATAATAATGGCGGGAAAGAGTAATTTGGTATTCATTTATCGATTCCTTAACTTAGGGTAGTGATATAGCACGTGGGAACGCGAACAAATAAGTAGACGCTTTTTGCGTGATGGGCTTATTATCTCGCGTAACGAGGCTCCACCGATCTATGTCGCTAGAGCCTTTATGAGACACTTAGGAGGACTGATTTAATAATATCCGAAAGTCTATGTTCTAATGTAGCCTGTATGGAGCTTGCGTAATACAGGAAGAGCAGCGCACTCACTTTCCCGTATTCCGCAAGCTCCATACGGGCTACACAACTATCGGGTTTTATTTAGTCTGATTCCTTATCATTATAACTGATGAGGTAATATAAGGGTAATTTGAGGTTTCCAGCTTAAGGCGGTGCATTTTTAAAAGCAAGGACTGAATCATTAAAATTTATCAAACAGGGTAGAGTCATTGATTTATAGTGAATATCTGCAAGATAACTTACGCCAAGCATGTCATAATAAAGCCTTGTTTTTAAGCTTAAATCTAGGCTAGCAAAACAACAAAGCCAGTTACTTTAAATAGATATAAAAAATGAAATTAACTCCTCTATTGCATTACCTTCTTATTGTCTGGATTCTGTATCCCTTATCTATATCTGCGACTCCAGAGTATGTTGGTCAGCAGGCTTGTAAAGCCTGCCACCTGAAACAACACCAGCAATGGCAAGGGTCGCATCATGACTTAGCGATGCAGGAAGCAAATGCGAAAACGGTATTAGGTGATTTTAATAGCGTTACTTTTAGTAAAGATGGAATTAAAAGCACATTTTTTAAAAAAAATGGCGGCTTTATAGTCAATACCGAGGGCTCGGATGGCAAGCTGCATGATTATGAAGTTAGCTATGTTTTTGGTGTCTATCCATTGCAGCAATATATGATTAAATTTCCTCAGGGGAAAGTTCAAGTGCTGGATATTGCCTGGGATAGTCGCACGAAAGAGCAGGGCGGGCAACGCTGGTTTAGCTTGCACCCCGATGAAGATATTAAAGCAGGTGATGTATTGCATTGGACAGGGCCTAATTTAAACTGGAATTATATGTGTGCTGATTGTCATAGCACTCACCTGAAAAAAAATTATTCTGCAGAAGATAAAAGCTACGCTACAAAATGGGATGAGATCAACGTTTCCTGTGAGTCCTGTCATGGGCCAGCATCTGAACATATAGTCTGGGCACAAACATCAGTAGATAAACGTAACAAGCAGGTAAATGGATTGACTACTCATCTGCTAACAGAGGGAAGTAGACATTGGACAATTAATACTAAAACAGGAAAACCAGAGTTGACTGATAAAGCGGGTACTGGTCAGGCAGAAATGGAAGTCTGTGCTAAATGTCATTCGCGACGCGCACAGTTAGATGATGATTTTATTCCCGGGGACAAATTCCGCGACCATTATTTGCCGTCCTTAATCAGTGAGCCGCTGTATTATCCTGATGGTCAAATCAAGGATGAAGTCTATGTCTATGCTTCATTTTTGCAAAGCCGTATGTATCAGGCAGGTGTGACCTGCAGTGATTGTCATAACCCGCATACCCTGGCGCGAAAAGCAGAAGGCGATAAGGTTTGCCTACAATGTCATCTGGCAACTGATTATGTCACGGCTAAACATCATTTCCACAAAGAGCAGTCCACGGGGGCGAGTTGTATTGCCTGTCATATGCCGGCAACCCTGTATATGGGCGTTGATGAACGTAACGACCATAGTTTTCGTATACCCCGGCCGGACCTGGCAGAGCGACTGGATACACCGGATGCCTGTAGCAATTGTCATCAGGATAAAAACAGTCAATGGGCAGCGGCAGCAATAAAAAAATGGTATGGTAAGACAGCAAAAGGCTACCAGCAATTCGGTACGGCGATTCAGGCTCTTGAACAGCAAGATAAAGAGGCTTTACAGTTGACTTATGGGGTGCTGATGAATGAGACACCGGATATTGCTAAAGCAAGCGTGGTGGGGCATTTGGGAGAGTTTCCATCGCGTCAGACACTGATGACGGCCATGCAGATGTTACGCTCAAAAGATGCGGATGTGCGTAGGCAGGCTTTACAGGCATTGCAAGCTTTTCCATTGCAACATACCATTGCACAGATTTATGCTGCATTAAATGATCCTGTTAAAATTGTACGTATTGAAGCGGCACAGATTTTAGCTGCGGTTCCGCGAGGGTCTCTGGAAAAAGAGCAACAAGCGTTAATCGATAAAGTGACCGAAGAGTACCGCCAAAGCCTATTATTTGTCGCGGAGCGACCTGAGGCACAATTATCCCTGGCCCAGCTTTATAGGCAGTTAGGACAATTTGATAAGGCTGAAGCGGCTTTTAAGGAAGCCCTCGTGTTGCAGCCACAGTTTATTCCCGCCTCTATTAATTATGCTAATTTTTTACAGCAACAGAAAAATGAGCCTGCGGCATTTACGATATTGCAACAGGGACTAAAGAGAAATAAAGGTGCGGCGCTTTATCATGCGCTGGGGCTTTGGTATGTGCGTAATAATGACAGGGAACAAGGTATCAAGGTGTTGCACAAAGCTGCCGAGTTAGAGCCAGATACGACGACTTATCAATATGTGTATGCGGTTGCTATCGGTGAAAAGCAGCCTGAACAGGCGATTAAGATACTGGAAAGCGTATTGCAAAAGCACAGTGGTAATATAGAAATATTAATGGCATTAGCGAGTTATTATCAGCAGTTAGGTAATGTAGAAAAATCGACTCAATATCGTCAGAAAGCAGAAAGTGTCATGCAGTATAGGCCATAGGTATTATTGCGAATATATAAGCTGTGACTTCGGCGATACTGAACTTTGAGTAAACTAAAATAGGAAATTTAATGATTAAGCAAAGAAAATATTATATTACTTTTACAGCGATTCTATTAATCACTTTAAACGGTTGTTCGTGCACAGGCATAACTAAAAAAGACCCGCTACCTTCTTGGAATGAAGGAACGGCGAAGACTAATATTATTGAATTTGTACGGGCTGTGACTGATAAGTCTCATGCCGATTACGTGCAACCTGCTGAACGAATCGCCACTTTTGATAATGATGGTACTTTATGGTCAGAAAGACCTATTTACTTTCAGTTATTATTTGCTATCGACAGGGTTAAGAAACTAGCACCACAACACCCGGAATGGAAAACCACACAACCCTTTAAGGCCGTACTGGAAAATGATATGCAGGCTCTGGCAGCTGCTGGCGAAAAAGGCTTGCTACAGCTAATTATGGCAACGCATGCGGGAATGACAACAGATGAATTTTCGCTAATAGTTGAGAACTGGTTAGCCACTGCTAGACACCCAAGGTTTAACCGCCCTTACAATGAGATGGTCTATCAGCCGATGCTGGAGTTACTCACTTATTTACGTGCAAATGAGTTTAAAACTTTTATTGCTTCTGGTGGTGGTATCGAATTTATGCGCCCGTGGGTAGAGCACGTTTATGGCATACCTCCTGAGCAAGTCGTCGGTAGTAGCATCAAAACAAAACTAGAAATACGTGATGGTAAACTAGTACTGGTCAGGTTAGCTGAAATTGATTTTATTAATGATAAGGCTGGCAAGCCAGTGGGCATCAATCAATATATAGGTCGTCGCCCAATAGCCGCATTTGGTAATTCCGATGGCGATTTACAGATGTTGCAATGGACGGCTACGGGCGCAGGCAAACGTTTTATGATGTTGGTACACCATACCGATGCACAGCGTGAATATGCCTATGATAGAGATTCCCATATAGGAAAACTGGACAAGGCGCTTGATGCCGCCCAGAAAAATGGCTGGACAGTCGTGGATATGAAAAAAGACTGGAAAGTTGTTTATCCGGCTAATGAGTGAGTAGCCCATAGACGCTGGATGTCAATTATTAAACACTTTCTATATTAAAACCTACGAGGATAACCGTTATGATGATAAAAAAATACTTCCTGATTTTTGCTTCTTCTGTCGTTGCTATTATTGCCCTGCTTTATGGGGTTTCGCCACAATGGTTTGCGCAGACATTTTTAGATGTTCCCGTGCTTAGTTTGGACCTTGCGCATATACTTAGAGCGGTGATGTGTCTTTATCTTGCGCTGGGTTTGTTCTGGCTGTTTGCTGCTTTTAGTGATCAGTATAGAAATACAGCGGTATTAACGACTATGATTTTTTCAGGTGGTCTTGTTAGCGGACGTATTATTAGCCTTTTTGCTGATGGACAGCCTTCAGGGATTTTAATGCTCTATGTGGTGATGGAGTTTGCTCTGGTTCCTACTGCCTATTGGGTTTTCAAGCTTCCTGAGTAATATGCATACTCCCTAGGCATTATTTTTCATTGTACTACTTTTTCAGGACTTCTATGGTTGGCATAAGCCTTTTTAAAGCCAGGCTCTTTAAGGGGCATGCTTTACATATCATTTTTATGTTATTGCTTTCTGCTCCCGTTTTTTCTCAGGATCAAACTGTGGATACGCCGACAGTAAAACAAATACTTAAGGCTGATACCGTAGCAGAAACCGGGGATGATGTTCCCAAGGCAAAAGCACCGTATGACAGACTTAACCGGGGGACACCGCGTAGCAGTGTTATGTCGCTGGTTGCAGCCATAAAACAAGGTGATCAAGAGCATCTTATTGATTTTATGGATATGCGCCAGGTCCCTAAACAGATTGCTGATCAGGGACCGGAATTAATTCGCAAGTTAAAGATAGTCGCAAACCGGATATTCTGGATGGGGCCTGAAAATCTAAGCATTGAACCCACTGGACATCTGGATGATGGACTGCCCAGTTATCGTGACCGGGTTGCTACAATCAATACACCCGAAGGGCCGGTAGATATTTTAATGCAGCGAGTACCGGGTGATAAAAAAGGAGTTTACATATGGAAAGTCTCTAACCGCACCGTTATGGATATCCCCAGACTCTATGAATTATATGGTTATGGTGAGTTAGGTGATAAACTTTCCAAAGTGTTTCCTGAATTTAAAGGGCTTGCTCTGC
>WTCN01000288.1 GCA_013138555.1 Methyloprofundus sp.
CAACAGTAAAAGAGATCTCAGGTGGGTGTTTATGTTGCGCCACCGCTTTGCCTTTTCAGACAAGTATTAATCGATTATTAAAAGAGGTTAAACCTGACCGGCTACTTATTGAACCCACAGGTTTGGGCCATCCTAAAAAAGTACTGGATATGTTAATGAGTGGTGCCTTTAAGGAGGTACTGGATGTACGCGCGAGCATTTGCCTGGTCGATCCGGAAAAATTAAAAGACAAGCGTTACACGACACATGAAAACTTTATTGATCAAATTGCTTTATCTGATATATTGGTGGCCAATAAAATGGATTTAGCAGATGCTAAGGCGAGTGAATTATTTTATTACTGGGCTAAACAGAGTCGACCGGAAAAAGCACTAATTGCCCAGACAACGCTGGGTCAATTAGATATTGCCTGGCTGGATATTATCAAAAACCCACAAAGGCACGCTTTATTTCCGAATGCGCATAAGATAAGCAAAATTTCACCTGTTGCTAGTACTCATCAGCAGTTGAAAAATGAAGCGGATGGCTATCAAAGTTTTGGCTATATTTTTCCGCCACATAGTTGTTTTGATGAGATAAAATTAGATAGTCTATTCAGCCAGCTAAAGGTGGAAAGAGTAAAAGGCATTTTTTGTACTGATCATGGTTGGTTTATTGTTAATGGTGCTGATGGAATCATTAACAAAAGTCTATCTAGCCCTGCAACGACTAGCCGCGTTGAAATTATCGCCATGCAAAATCATTTGCCGGATATTTTAAGTCTATTTAAGCAATGTAGAATTGACGCTGAAAAGGAGCCATTTAATGAATGATCTGGCAGAGATAAAAGAACATTGCCCTTATTGCGGGGAAACAATAGATGTTTTGATTGACCGTTCAGTGCCACATCAAAACTATATTGAAGACTGTCAGGTTTGCTGTCAGCCGATCACCTTTGATGTGACAGTGGAACTTAATGGTGAGCTGACTGTTTTATTATTAAATGAAAATGAATAAGCTTTTGGTTTGAGTCCCAGACATCTTTCATATGACCATAAAAGTAGTTTATACTTCGATAATCTATATGAATCAAGAATATAAACGTAGCCCGCATGGAGCTTGCGGAATACGGGACATTCGAGGTGCTGGTTTTCCCGTATTACGCAGGCTTCATACGGGCTACGCTTGTTAAATAAAAAAAGTGTCAACCGAGAAATGAAGGATGCCGAGTCCCATTCTTCAATATTTCACCACTACCATTGAAATTACTTAATATCCCGCCTTAAGTTCGTAACCACTATAAGGTTTGTATGTTACAGATCTTTTAACATATTCAACATTTCAACAGCTTTGCTATGTTTAGGGTTTAGGCAAATAGCTGTTTTCAAGCTTTCTATCGCTTGAGAAATCTGGTCGTGGTTAAAGTTTTCCAGTGCTTTAGTATAATAATCATCTGCCATCTGCCTGGAAGATTTTGTCAGGCTAATACTGCAGCGTTTAGAGCCTGCCTGGCTTGCTTTTTTTACGTTGACAGGTGCGGCCGGTAAAGATAGTTTTATGCCGGGAATTAACTCACTTTCATTGCTGACATTATGATTAAATAAAGGAATGAGTATGGCTTTTTTAGGGTCCTTATAAAGCTGTCTGGCAATAGATGCAAAACTATCATTTTCCTTGACCACGTAGGTTAAAGGTTTCAATTTTCCCATATTACTCTGAAAATGATCAATTGGGCTCTGGTACTCAGGGTTATCAAGCAATGCCTGTAATAACAGTTTTTTAGCTTGATCATTAGATATTGTATTTGTCGCTGCAAGGTAATGCTGCTTGGCAATATCATTAAGTTTATAAGTTATATATAAAACTTTATATTGTGCTGCTTCAATAGATTTTTTCAGAGAGCGTAGCTTTGAGCTTGAGTCAGGGCTAGTGACAGCTAATGTCTGTCGTTGTGATAGCAGAGCATCACGGCGTAGTTTCCATATCATACGAGCAGTTCGCCACTGTTTTTTGTGCTCATATTTTTCCGGGGCTTCTAATGCAAGAGAAGCCAAAGATGGCAATGTATCAATGGGTTCTGGTTCGGCCACTGGAAAGCTTGCAAAATGTTTGAGGTTTTCTGCAAATTTATTGATGCTCATCGAGCCATATATCATTGAACGATTGAGCAGAAAACGTTGTTTGTAGAAAGGGATGCCATTTCTTTTGACAGTAAAAGCTATTTTATAGCCTTGTTTTTTCAGCATTTCCATAACTAATGGATTGCTTCGACCAAATGGATAAGCTAGAGCTGACACCTGAATTCCTAATTTATCATAAATGTTCTGCCTGGAATTTGAAATATCTTTCTCTACCGCCTGAATGTATTGAGAAAAAGATTCGTTCTCTTTTCTGGTGCTTAAGTCACGGTGGGCTTTTCCGTGGCATTGAATATCGATGGTATTATCAGAGAGCATTTCTTTGATCTGACTCCAATTGACTGCCTTTTTATTACCAGAGTCGATATATTGAGTAGGAATGAACAAAGTCGCATTAAATCCAAATTCTCTTAAGATTGGATAAGCAATTTCATAGCTAGATATCCAGCCATCATCAATACTGATCAGCACAGACTTTTCAGGCACCTGGCCAAAGTTGATAAACTCAACTAGCTGAACCATCGTAATAACATGATAGCCGTTATTTTTAAGATAATTAAGCTGCTTTCTAAAGTTTTTAACTGAAATGGTTAATTTATTATGGCTACGACCTTTACTAAAGTTGTGATAACTTAAGACTGGGATTAGCTGATAGCCTTGTGCTGTTAGCCCTCCCGGAATAAAAGGCTTAAGAGGGATAATTAGCTCCTGGCCAGGCTTTAGTTGATTGCTATTATTAAACTCCTCTATACGCCATGAATAAGCTGCGCTACCATTATATTTTTCAGCCAGCGAGGGGAATGTATCCCCTTCTTTTACTGTAACAAACTGAAAATCAATGGGTGGTTCAGTCTCAATAAATTTTGGAGTGCTGCTGCAGCCACTTAAAAAAATAAACGTAAAGAAAAAATAAGCATAGAGCCGAATTAGTTTCATTGTTATTTCCATGTCTGTCACTATAAAATCATTATACTTTATGCTATGGGTGTTGTGCTGTTATGATTGTGGCAGATTTGTGCAGGATGCTTAGGCTTATTTAACGGATGTTTGTTTGTAGGTGCGCCACCCCTGTTAAATACAGGCAAGGTACGTAAATTATAAAAAACTGGTTATTTATTCCAGGATTTCTTTTTCCAGTGCATTTCTAACGGTATTGATGGGCTCTAGTGATAGGGCAAACATAAATAATTCATTAGCTGCTGTTGCGTTATTCTGTTGCTTTAGTTTACGACCTTTAAGCAAGCACCGTAAAGCAACTAGATTTTTGGTGCTTCTAAAGTGTTTTTTAATTTTTACAGACTGTTG
>WTCN01000222.1 GCA_013138555.1 Methyloprofundus sp.
TCCAACTAATTATAAGGCGGAAGTAGTGACTCTAAAGGAGGGTGATCCAGATGCTGTTGTTACTGGCTTAATGGCCATTGGTGAAGCTGCCTGTGTTTCGGTGCATGGTGCAAATCGTCTGGGATCAAATTCTTTATTGGATCTGGTGGTGTTTGGTCGTGCAGCTGCAATACGTTGTGCTGAATTAATTCAACCAGGAAGTCCACATAAGCCCCTGGCAGACGGTGCTTATGATCAAGCCCTGGCGCGGTTTGATCGACTGCGATTTGCACAAGGAAACTTAAAAACAGCCGGTATTCGCCTTAATATGCAAAAAACCATGCAAAAGCATGCTGCTGTTTTTAGGTCGGGTGATATGCTGGCAGAGGGGGAGCAAAAAATCGCCCAGATTCGTGAGTCATTTGCTGATGTACAGACCTGTGATCATTCATTAATCTGGAATACCGACCTGGTTGAAACTCTGGAGTTGGATAATTTACTGGATTTGTCGATGGTGACCATGCATGCCGCATCCAATCGTACTGAGAGTCGTGGCGGACATGCACGTGAAGATTTTCCGGACAGAGATGATGAAAACTGGTTAAAGCATTCCTTATTATGGCTAGTCGATGATAAAGTTAAAATTGATTATCGTCCTGTGCATATGTATACCTTAACGGATGAAGTTGAGATGATTCCACCGAAAAAGAGGGTTTACTAATGGTTGAATTTAGCCTACCTAAAAATTCAGTAATACAAAAAGGTAAATCTTTTGCCGCAGCAGAAGGGGCAATACGAGTTAAACGTGTCGAGGTTTATCGCTGGAACCCTGATACCGATGAAAACCCACGTATAGACAGTTATGAGATTGATTTGGACCAGTGTGGTGAAATGGTACTGGATTTAATTCTTAAGATAAAAAATGAAATAGACAGTGGCCTGGCTTTCAGGCGCTCCTGTCGCGAAGGGGTGTGTGGTTCCTGTGCGATGAATGTCAATGGTAAAAATACTCTGGTGTGTATTAAGCCAATTGCTGACTATAAAGGCACGGTTAAAATATTTCCTTTGCCGCATTTGGATGTCGTCAAAGATCTAGTTGCCGATATGACTCACTTTTACGCACAATATGCATCCATTAAGCCCTGGCTAGAGACAAAAACTCCTGCTCCTGCGGATAGAGAGCGCTTGCAAAGTCCCGAGGAACGTAAGCAGTTAGATGGGCTGTATGAATGTGTGCTATGCGCCTGTTGTTCTACTAGTTGTCCCAGTTATTGGTGGAATAGTGAGCGCTACCTTGGCCCTGCGGTGTTATTACAAGCCCACCGCTGGTTAAATGATACCCGGGATGAAAATACCGGTGCACGGCTAGACGAATTGGAAGACCCCTTTAAGCTGTATCGCTGTCATACCATTATGAACTGTACTGATACTTGCCCTAAAGGCTTGAATCCGGCTCAGGCCATTGGAGAAATAAAAAAGATGCTATTGATAAGGCAGGAAGGTTAAGGTAAGACTGTAGGATGGGCAAAGTGACAGCGTGCCCATCATCCTGCTCGCGTTTGTTTTGTGTGGGGCTTTACATGCGATTTGAAATCAAGATTCATAAAATAATTTATGCCAGAAATAGATAATATGAAACATTTACGTTGGCAATGTCGACGTGGAGTTAAAGAGTTAGATGCTGTCCTGTGCGCGTTTTTAGATAACAGCTATGTGACTGCAAGCGTATATGAACAGCATTTGTTTGCCGAATTACTGACACTTGAAGATGACCGTTTACTAAGCTATTTTTTTGCTCATAGTCCAGCTGCAAGTCAGGCAAATGAAAATCCTGAAAATGCCGAATTAAGACAGTTCATTGAAAAAATCCGAACCGCCTTTGTGGGTTGACGTTAAACAGTCAAAATACTTACTGACTTTTATTATCAGTGTGCATAGCCTGGCAGTGTTGAGTAGTCTGTCTGTGGCTATTTTAATGCCATTCAAGCTCCTGTTGCTGATGCTTGTCTGTGATAGTCTGTATTTTCATTTACAGCGATATAAAAAAGCTTATTATCTATTTAGCTTAAAGTATACGACAGCGTTTTCCTGGGAGCTATCGCATAACAATAATCTGACTCGTATGCGTATTTTAGATTCGAGTGTGCTAACGTCTGTTATTATTATCCTGCATGTAGAGATCAATAAAAAGCATCGGAATATACTGGTTTGCCGAGATGCTGTTTCAGCTGAAGCTTACAGGCAACTTCTGGTTACATTAAAAATAACGGCAAGGAGCAGTGCGGGTTCTACAGTTTAGCACTGCGCTTATTTCGGCTGTATTCCTGTGCTAATATTGGATGTCCAATAGATTTAGCAATTCATCCTCAGTTAAAACATCAATACCCAGTTCTTGAGCCTTGGTTAATTTAGACCCTGCCGATTCACCCGCGACAACATAATCAGTTTTTTTAGAAACACTGCCCGATACTTTTGCCCCTAGAGCTTGTAACGCCTGTTTCGCCTCATTTCTGTCCATGCGTGTTAAAGTTCCCGTTAAGACATAGGTTTTACCTTCTAACGGGAGTGCTTGTGTTTCTTTGGCGGATATTTCAGGCCAATGAATTCCGGCCGCTAAAAGTGCCTGAATAACTTCCTGATTATGCACCTGGCGGAAAAAAGTCACAATATGCTGGGCGACAATTTTACCGACATCATCGACTTTTTCCAGTGTTTCTAAATTGGCGGCCTGTATTGCATCCAGCGTCAGAAAATGCTCGGCCAGGTTTTTCGCAGTCGCATCACCGACTTCACGTATGCCGAGTGCCAATATAAATTTAGCCAATGTGGTCTGTTTGCAGTGTTGTATCGCAGTCAGCAGATTTTCCGCTTTTTTAGCCGCCATGCGTTCCAGCGGGATAAGTTGTTCGGCTGTCAGGGTAAATAAATCAGCGGGGGTATTAATCAGCTGTTCATCGACTAATTGCTCTACCACTTTGACACCTAAACCATCAATATTCATCGCTTTACGCGAGGCAAAGTATTTTATCGCTTCTTTGCGCTGGGCGGCGCAATATAAACCGCCAGTACAACGCGCGATAGCTTCACCTTCGATGCGCTCAATTTCTGAGTGACAAACAGGACAGATCTTTGGAAAAATAATGTCTTTTTCTGCCTGTGTGCCGGGGAGTGCTTGAACAATTTGTGGAATAACATCTGCTGCACGTCTGATAATGACAGTCTGCCCTATTTTCAGTTGCAGGCGCTGGATTTCATCGGCATTATGTAAGCTGGCTCGACTGACGGTCACCCCCCCGACAAACACAGGTTGTAAAATGGCAACCGGGGTGATTGCACCGGTTCTACCCACCTGAAACTCGACATCCAGTAATTGTGTCTGCTCTTCCTGAGCGGGAAACTTATGTGCTGTCGCCCAGCGTGGTGCACGCGAAACAAAGCCCAATTGTTCTTGCAGGGCAATATCGTCAATTTTGTAAACGATACCATCAATTTCATAAGGCAGTGTGGAACGTTGTTCGAGTAGTTGGGTATACGCTGCAATACAGCCTTTTGCGCCTGTTTCGCGTGTTATTTCACGGGTAATGGGTAAGCCCCATGCTTTGAGTTGTTGTAGCCTTTTATAATGGCTGTCCGCTAAGTCGCCCTGTTCAATAATACCAATGCCGTAGCTATAAAAGGCGAGGGGTCTTTGCGCGGTGAGATTGGAATCGAGTTGCCGCAGACTCCCTGCTGCCGCATTGCGTGGGTTAACGAAGCCTTTGCTGTCGTTGGTCTGTGCCAGTTTATTAAAGGCATGGAAATCGGCGATAGGCATGACCACTTCACCGCGTACTTCCAGCCGCAGTGGGATATTGTCGCCCTGTAGGGTATGCGGGATATTTTTAATGGTTTTAACATTATGCGTCACATCCTCACCTACGGTTCCATCGCCCCGCGTCGCCGCTTGTACCAGCTTGCCTTGTTCAAATATCAGGCTAATGGCCAGCCCGTCTAATTTAGGTTCTACGCAAAAACAAAGTTCAGCTGTATTGTTAAGGCGGTTATTGATACGTTCGATAAACTCATCCAGTTCTGTTGCCGAGTAGACATTGCCCAGAGATAGCATGGGCAATTCATGTGTCACTTTGCTGAAGGCATCTAATACGACCCCTCCGACAGTCTGGCTAGGGGAGTCCGTGGTGGCATATTCAGGATGTTTATCTTCTAATTCGCGCAGTAATTTAATTTGCCTGTCATACTCCGCATCCGTTACTGTGGGTGCATCCAGAGTGTAATAGTTATGGTTATAGATCTGGATTTTTTGGCGTAATAAGGATATTTTAGTGGCGATTGCTTGGGTCATATGGTAAATTTCACTTTATTAATTCATGAACTGCTAATATAAAACTATTACTGCTTTTTATGACTAACAGCTTACCAAAATTAGCTTATTTAATAAAATATCTGGGGCTGGTTTTTATATCTAGTGTTCCCTACAATCAGGAAATTACATTTAAACACTTTTTTAGGTTATCATTTTAAGACGGGACAAATATTGTAGCTTGGGCTGCCGTCTTTTTGGCAACCCAACAATTCAATTAACTGACCTATATACCCGAAAATGTTGGGTTAGCTTGTTGCGCTGACGCTTGACAAGCTAGCCCAACCTACGCGGTAAAATATCTCCTGTCCCGTGTTAAGTTGGTAGCCCTTTTTTAAGTGACGGTATTTATCTTTAATATTTATTGGAGTTTTGTATGATTCGGCAAATGGTCAGGCATCATAATATCCTATCTATCGTGGGCAATATTATTACCGTGAGTGTGGCAGAGACAGAAGAGAACTCTGATGCAGTCACTCGTTTTGGTGATCTGGCAATGGTTGAAGATGAGTTTAGTCATTCGATTGCACAGGTAATCAAGATAGATCGTAATGAAATTGCCTTGCAGGTTTTCTCGGGTACTCAGGGAGTGTCTAATGCCGCTTCCATTCGTTTTTTAGGTACGGCGATGAAAGTTACTTATTCAGTGGATATTTTAGGCCGGATTTTTAATAGCCTGGGTGAGCCAATGGATGGTGGCTCGGATTTGGCACATGACCCTAAAGTAGGCATAGATGGGCCTTCCGTTAACCCGGTCAAACGTATTCTTGCCTCTAAGATGATTCGTACCAATGTGCCGATGATTGATGTTTTTAATTGTCTGGTCGAAAGTCAAAAAATCCCCATATTTTCCGTTTCGGGGGAGCCTTATAACCCTTTTCTTGCACGTATTGGTATTCAGGCAGATGCTGATATTGTTGTTTTTGCGGGTCTAGGTCTGATTTTTGATGATTTTCATTATTTTCGTACCCAGTTTGAAGATGCTGGGGTATTTGCGCGTACCGTGATGTTTTGTAATCTGGCTTCTGACCCGATTGTCGAACGCTTATTGGTGCTGGATATGGCACTGGCGGTTGCGGAACGATTTGCGGTGGAAGAGGGTAAACGTGTCCTGGTTCTGGCAACGGATATGACGGCCTATGCCGATGCGATGAAAGAGGTGGGTATTTCGATGGAGCGAGTGCCTGCTAACCGGGGGTATATGGGGGATTTGTACTCCCAGTTAGCACGCCGTTATGAAAAAGCCTGTGACTACGATGGTGCAGGCTCGGTGACGATTTTATCGGTGACCACCATGCCGGGCGGGGATGTCACTCATCCCGTGCCTGACAATACCGGCTACATTACCGAAGGGCAGTTTTATTTGCATGATCATATGCTTGATCCCTTTGGTTCTTTGTCGCGCTTAAAGCAACATGTGATTGGCTCTTCGACCCGCGAGGATCATTCGCAAATTATGAATACCATGATTCGTTTTTATTCGGGGGCAACAGAAGCCGCACAGAAACAGGCGATGGCATTTGATTTATCGACGTTTGATGAAAAACAATTAAAATTTGGTGAGTTATTTAGAAAACGCTTTATGCGTCTGGATGTTTCTATTCCACTAGAAGAGGCGTTAGATTTATGCTGGCAAACATTGGCCGAGTGTTTTGATGCGGATGAGTTGTTGATGAAACAAAACCTGATTGATAAGTATTTTCCTAAAGCTGCGTCTACAGCGTCTCCGGTAGAGCCAGCTCAACTGGGTAGCGAGTGATAGTGCAATGGCCAGACTAGCATACAGTAAAGCCTCTCTTAGCAAGGAAAGTGCAAAACTCAAACGCTATAAGCAATTTCTACCTTCACTGGATTTAAAACGCCAACAGCTGGCGGCTGAGCGAAAAAAAGCACAGCAGACATTACGCCAGACTGAACTTGAAATCGAGCAGTGTTATCAGAAATCAGCCGAAATTTCTCGTTCCCAACGTCCACGTTGGGAATGCCTACCCTCAAGCTCTGCTTGAAGCGATAGTAAACATACCGTAAAGTGTTAAAGGGATGGTATTATGGCTTATAGTCCTAGTGGCAAAAGCCATGATATTAGTTAAGGAAAGCTCAATGAGTACAAAATATTTTAACCCCTACACCGATTTTGGCTTTAAAAAACTTTTCGGTGAAGAGGCAAGTAAAGATCTATTAGTTGATTTTTTAAATCAACTCTTACCTGCACATCATCAAATCGCCTGGCTAGAATTCAAAAATGCAGAAAACCTCAACGACACCGCAAAAGAACGCACCGCTATTTTTGATATTTATTGCCAAACAGACACAGGTAGCAAATTTATTGTTGAAATGCAAAAAGCAAAAGTTAATTTTTTTAAAGATCGCTCACTATTTTATTCTACATTCCCTATTCGTGAGCAAGCTGAAAAAGGCGGTTGGGATTTCAAGTTATTACCGATTTATTTTATAGCTATTCTTGATTTTCATTATGATGAAAAAGAAGAGGAACGCAAGTTCAGGCGCGATGTGTGTTTAAAAGATCAGGATGGAGAGGTGTTTTTTGACAAGCTACACTTTAAATTTTTGCAAATGCCCTTGTTTAATAAACAAGCCCATGAGTTAGAAACACATTTTGACAAATGGGTGTATTTTTTAAAAAACCTCGAAACATTCGACCATATCCCCAGTATATTAAATGAACCCATCTTTAACAAAGGCTTTGACATTGCCGAAATATCGCATTTAAAACCAGAGCAATATGAAAATTATCATAAAAGTTTATTGGAGTACTGGGAAGTTAAGAATGTAAAAGATACCGCGTTTAATGAAGGAAAAGCCGAAGGAAAAGTAGAGGGAAAAGCTGAAGGAAAAGCTGAAGGTAAGGTTGAAGGTAAAATAGAAAGAACCGTTGAAGTGGCTAAAGCGTTAAAGCAACAAGGGGTCGCTATAGATATTATTATTGCAAGTACAGGGCTTACACGGCAAGAAATAGGCGCGCTATAGTTTAAAATAATTGTGGTACACAAAAGAACTGATTCGGGAAACCGAGGCTCTTTGTGATAAGCTGAGGTAGAGACTACCGGTTTATCGAATTCTTATATCTTGATTAAACGAGTAATACTTCTATGGCCAGACTCGCATACAGTAAATCCTCCCTTAGCAAGGAAAGTGCTAAACTCAAACGCTATAAGCAATTTCTACCTTCACTGGATTTAAAACGCCAACAGCTGGCAGCTGAGCGAAAAAAAGCACAGCAGACATTACGCCAGACTGAGCTTGAAATCGAGCAGTGTTATCAGAAATCAGCTGAAATGTTGCCGATGCTAGCGGATAAGAGTATTCATGTACATAATCTAGTGAAAGTAGCGCAACTCGAAATGACTGAGGAGAATGTTGTCGGGGTGCATTTGCCGGTGATAAAAAAGTTAACGATTGAGGTACAGGCGTATTCGCTATTTACCGAGCCGCACTGGGTAGATCAGTTGGTGGTGCAATTAAAAATAATGATGCGCCTGAAATTACAATACCAGACTGAACAACAACGTGTTGCAAGTTTAAGCGAGGCAGTCAAAAAGGTAACGCAGCGGGTTAATTTATTCGATAAGGTATTAATCCCCAAGGCACAGCAAGATATACGCAAAATACGCATTTATCTTTCTGATTTGGAAAGGGCGGGTGTGGTACGTGCTAAAAGTACCAAACAAAAACGTCTGAGAATGAAACAGGGGTAGGCTAATGGCAATTATCGCACTGAAAAAGGTTAGCTTATGTGGCTTAATCGCTGATAAAACGGCTGTATTAGACCAGCTACAAAGTTTAGGAGGCACTCATCTTATTGCTTTGCAGGGGAGAGGGAAAAAAAATGCAGCCTTACCTGCTCAATATATAGATGAGGCACTTAGCGCATTAAAGTATTTACAGCAATGTAATAAACAGCGTCATCAGGTCAGGCAGACTGAAGGTTTTGATTTTAACAGGGTTGTGCAAGAGGTTCTGGCGGTTAAAGATCAGCTGCTTGACTTGCGGGAGCAGCGTGAATTTTTACAGCAGCGTATTAAGGATGTTGCCTTATGGGGGGATTTTACGTTTCCTGATGCAAAGCAGTTATTAGGCTATAAACTGTGGTTTTATATTGTTCCCAAACGCCTGATGCGCAAAGTTATCGACACGGATTTAGTCTGGCAGCAAGTCAATCAATCCAATACCGAAGCGTATATTGCAGTGATTGCCAAAGAGGAACCCGCAATTAAGGCGATGCCAGTCCCTAGAACGCATACGGGTAAAGTATCTTTATCGCAGTTGCATAAAAACCTGGAAAATATTGAATTAGCCATCGAAGATACTTATGCCAAGCGCGAACATCTAACCCGCTGGATATCGTTAATTATGCTGAATCTGGCAGAGTATGCCAGTCAGTCCGAGTTAAAGGCGGCACATTTATTGACCCGTGATGAGCCTGAGGTATTTGTGGTGCAGTCCTGGGTGGCTAGTCAGGACATTTCCGGCATAGAAAAATTTGCCCGGCAACATCAATTGGCCTGTCTGGTAGAAGAGCCTGACGGGGTAGAGCAGCCTCCTACTTTATTACAGAATAGCAATACCTTTGCAGGGGGGGAAGAGATTGTCAAGTTCTATCAAATGCCAAATTACTATGGCTGGGACCCTTCTATCGTCGTGTTTTTTTCCTTTGCGCTGTTTTTTGCAATGATTCTTTCCGATGCGGGCTATGCGGCTGTGTTTATGGGGTTTTTAGCCCTTAAGTGGAGAGGCATGGGAAAATCAAGCAAAGGTTTGCGTTTTCGACAGTTATTATTAATAACTTTAAGTGCCTCTTTTATCTGGGGGGTAATGGTCGGGAGTTATTTTGGTGTCAGCCCTGAGGCAGAAAGCTTACCGGGGCAATTAAAATTATTTGATATGAATGATTTTGATATTATGATGAAAATATCCATTTTTGTCGGGGTGATCCATATTGCGTTTGCCAATCTGGTACGTGCCTATCAACTTAAACATAAAGCAACCCGGTTTTCGGCATTAGGCTGGGCTTTGTTTGTGATTGGCGGTTTTATGTTATGGTTAGCGATGGAAAATCAACAGCTTATTCTAGAGCAAAGTGCGTATGGAGTTTTAGGCTTATCAATCCTGGCCTTATTGTTTTTTAGTAGTGATCGACAAATGCGTGGGCCGCTGGATTTTGTTTTGCGTTTATTTGATGGTATAAAAAGCCTGACTAGTATCACTAAAATATTTGGCGATGTTTTAAGTTATATGCGCCTGTTTGCACTGGGCTTAGCAAGTGCTTCATTGGCGATTACTTTTAATGACCTGGCGACTCAAGTCTATAATGCGATGCCTGGGGTGGGATTATTGTTTAGTATTCTGATTTTACTGATTGGGCACACGCTTAATATTATGCTGGGAATTATGAGTGGTGTGGTACATGGTTTACGCTTGAATTTTATTGAGTTCTATAACTGGAGTGTGTCGGATGAAGGCTATCCGTTTAAAGCATTTTCTAAAAAAGAGGGTTATTGATGAATGATTTTGTGATTGTTTTAGGCTGGATTGGTCTTTATGCACCGATGGCTTTGGGTGCGGTGGGGAGTATTATGGGCTGTGCCGTTGCAGGACAGGCCGCAATTGGTGCAATGCTGGATACGGACAGTGGTTATGGGCGTTATGTCGGGGTTTCTGCGATGCCATCATCACAGGTTATTTACGGTATTGTAGTGATGTTTACTTTAAATAGACCTGTGACGGCAGAAGCGGCTCCCGGCTTATTTGCAGTCGGTGTTTTAGCGGGTTTGGCATTAATGGCGAGTGCCATTTATCAGGGACAATGTTGTGCCTCTGCGATACATGCATCTAAAGCCAAGCCAGAGATTTTTGGTTTATCGGTTGCCCCTGCGGCGATTGTTGAAGGCTTTGCGGTCTTTGCTTTTATTTTTGCGTTAGTGATTAGTGCCGGAATTCCGCAGGCTTAAATATTATGGAAGTGGGGCTTTAGCCCCCCGCCAGCTGCTGCGATACCTGCGGGGCTAAAGCCCCGCTTCCAGAATTTAATTTGGAATAAGAGATGAAATATAATCATTTACCACATATTGATATATCGAATTATTACCAATTTATCACCTTTAGAACACACGATAGTATTGATGGGTTTATCAAAAAATTAGTTAGTCAACATATGCCCAACAATAAAAAACAAATGACTGTCGATACTTATCTTGATAGATCACACAATGGAGCTTATTTACACGGCGATGTAGTTCTCTTTTTAAGTGAATTTTTTATAAGTAAAGAAGGTATTTTGTATGAATTGATTGCGTTCAGTATTATGCCGAATCATATTCATTTGCTTATTCTGCCACTTAAACCTCTGCCTTTTATAATGCAAAGTATTAAAGGGGCAAGTGCAAAGATAATAAATGAAATGCTGGGGAAAGGTGGTAAGTTTTGGGCGAGTGATTATTATGATAAGGCGGTTAGAGATGAAAAACATTTTGTTTTGGTATATGAATATATTAAAAACAACCCTTTGAAACTATCTGAGGCTAAACCCTCATCCAGTAGGTTTTATGGAATTTATGAAGGGGAGTGACACAAGCTAGGCTGAGTTCCTTGCTTCTGTCGGTTGGGGAAGATATAGGTTTTCTCACCTTGGAAGTGGGGCTTTAGCCCCGCAGGGTGCAACACTGGCTATGTTATATCCCATATCTCCAGATTTTACTAAGGATAAACAAATATGCATGAACAACATTCAAAAGCCACCTCATCGGGGGTGGAAAACTTAATTCAGCGACTGCGTGATCAAGGTGTCGAGGCAGGGCAGGAACGGGCAGAAAAA
>WTCN01000137.1 GCA_013138555.1 Methyloprofundus sp.
GTGGGCAACGCTTTTCTGCCCACCATTATTAACGCATTAAAAAGGTGGGCAGAAAAGCGTTGCCCACCCTACACATAGGGAAAAATGAATTGAATTCGCGATTAATTGCAGCAAATGTTTTAGTTAAAGTGTTGACTGGAAAGTCGATGACAGCAGCACTTGAAGAGGCGTGGGAGCAGGTGGATGATGCGCAGGAAAAAGCATTTATTCAGGCTCTATGCTATGGCACGGTGCGTCAATATTACCGGCTTGAGTTTATTTTAAAGCAGTTGCTGAATAAACCTATCAAAGATAAAGATGTACAAATTAAAGCCTTGGCGCTAATCGGCATGTATCAATTAAAATATATGCGCGTTAAAGATCATGCAGCTGTTTCTGAGACAGTCGCCGTGATGAAAAAAAAGCAATGGGCAAAGTCTTTATTGAATGCAGTACTCAGGCGTTATTTGCGTGAGCAGGAGCAACTAGAAGCACTGGCGGATAAGCATGTGGCTTATGCGCATCCAGACTGGATGATTAAAGCGATTAAGGCAGACTGGGGGCAGCAGGGAAAGGAAATTCTGTTAGCAAATAACTGCTTACCACCGATGACTTTGCGGGTTAATACACGTTTTTGTCAACGTGATGAGTATCTGGCACTGTTGGCCGAGCAGCAGATAGCAGCAACGGCATTAAGCAGTTCCCCTGAGGCTATTCTGTTAGCTGACCCTGTTGGCGTGGATAAGTTACCCCGCTTTGCCGAGGGCTGGGTATCGGTGCAAGATGCGGCAGCGCAATTAGCGGGGTCTTTGTTACAGGCTAAAGCAGGCGATCGGGTGCTTGATATTTGTGCGGCACCGGGTGGGAAGACGGCACATATTCTGGAATTACAAGCTGACTTACAGCAGCTTCTAGCCATTGATATTGATAGTCAGCGTTTAGCGAGAGTTGCGGAAAATTTAACGCGCCTAAAGCTACAGGCTGATTTATTGGCTGCTGATGCGACTAAGCCCGAGGCTTGGTGGGACGGGACTTTGTTTGAGCGTATATTGCTGGATGCACCGTGCTCGGCTTTGGGGGTTGTGAGGCGGCATCCTGATATTAAGTTGTTACGCCGTGCTGAGGATATTGAGCCGTTACAAGCTCTGCAACAACAGATTTTGCGTGCGTGCTGGCAGCTTTTAGCGCCGGGTGGTGTGTTGCTTTATGCGACGTGTTCTGTCTTAAAGCAGGAGAATGAGTCTCAGATTGAACTTTTTCTTAGTGAACAGAGTGATGCTCAAGAGTTACCCATAGAGGCCGAGTGGGGTGTTAAGCGCCCCTATGGACGGCAGGTGCTGACGGGGAATCAGGCTATGGATGGATTTTATTATGCGCGGCTACAGAAAAAATAAGCGGCTAATCTATGCTCTATTGCTGCTGCTCAGTTCTGGGCACGTGAGTTATGCGGGTGATAGTTTTGTTAAAATTGAACAGGCCAAACTGGTGCTGACGCAAAATAATGCAAAGCTTATTGCTGATCTGGATTTTCAGTTAAGCGCTACTGTGCAGGAAGCGTTACATAGTGGTATTGTTTTATACTGGGATGTGTCTATCGTCCTCAAGCAGAAGCAATGGGCAGGTTTGTGGCATAAAACGTTGTTAGCACAAACGAACCGGTATAGTTTATCCTATTATACTTTGCTTGATAATTATCGCCTTAAAAGTGAACAAAAACAGGTGTTTATACGTTTTTCCAGCCTTTCTGATGCGTTGCTTTATATGCGGCATATTGTGTATGCAGAGCTGCCTATGCAAGCCCGTAACGTAGAGCAGTGCGTTATCGCTGTGTTAAATGTTACTTTTGCCAAAGAAATGTTACCCGTGCCCTTACGCCCTATTGCTTATTTTGATAAACAATGGGATTTATCGGCAAATGAGAGGCAGTGGTGCGATTAAAAATTCCCTTTAGCATTTCCATCTTTATATTGCTGAGTTTTATTGTATTGTCTTTGCAGTTACTCAGTTCAGCGATTCAGGATACCTCTCAGCTGAGTGATAACTATACTCTGTTGCTTTTGGGTAATGCAGTGGGGACAGTGATTCTATTGCTGCTGGTGGGTATCAATATTGTTTCCCTGGTCGGGCGTTTACGCAAGCGTGAGGCAGGGTCACGTTTAACCACGCGCATGGTTTTGTTGTTTATTGTTTTATCGCTTGTGCCTGCCGGAATGGTATTTTATTTTTCCATGACATTTCTGCATCAAAGCATTGATAGTTGGTTTAATGTTGAGCTAGAGGGGGCGATGGAAGATGCTCTGGAGTTAAGTCATGTCTCATTAGAGCAGCGGATGCGCTGGAATTTAAAACAGTCTCAGCGCTTAAACGAAACTCTGCGTGATAAGCGAGTCGCAGAAATCAGTCTGGCATTAGAGGATTTACGTGAGATAGCGGGGGCGAATGAGGTCACTTTATTATCTAAAAAGGGGAAAATCATTGCTTTTAGTGGCTTAATGCCCAGCGATATTTTACCCAGCTTGCCTGTTAGCTCTTTATTTTTACAGGTACAGCAAAATGAAGATTATGTCAGTCTTGCCTCGGTAGATGATCAACTGGTGGTACAGACATTGCTGCTTATTAAATCGCGAATTCCCTATTATTTGCAAGTTATCTATCCTGTTCCCGAACGTGTTAATGATCTGACGGATTCCGTCGAATTTGCTTATGTGCGCTTTAAGGAAATGACGTATTTACGCCACTCTTTAAAAATCAGTTTTTCACTGGTTCTATCTCTGGTTTTGTTAATGAGTTTATTGGCTGCTATCTCTATTGCCTTTATTAGTGTGCGTGAGATCATTGCCCCTGTGCGCGATCTGGTGCGTGGGACGCGCGCTGTTGCTGCCGGGTATTATGGGCAATTACTGCCTGTTAAGCGCCAGGATGATATGGGGTTTCTGGTTGAGTCCTTTAATGAGATGGTGCGGCAAATATCGCGTGCGCAGGATGAAACACGAAAAATTAATCAGGAAATAGAACGCCAGAGAGCATATCTGGAAACTTTACTGACAAGTTTGAGGTCGGGTGTGTTAAGTTTCGATGCTAGCCTGAATATACGTACCGCAAATCAGGCTGCGAATATTATTTTGCACGTACAAGTGATGCGCTATTATGGGCAAAGCTTATTGCGCCTGGCTGACCAGCATCCTGATTTAATGAGTTTAGTTAAAGTGGTGCAGCCTCTACTGGAAAATTCATTTGATATCTGGCAGCGTAATATTATTGTTGAGAGTGTTGATGGGCGCAAGGAGTTATTGTGTCAGGGAACCCCCTTGTTTTCAACTGAGGGAGGTTATATAGGGGCGGTACTGGTATTTGATGATATAACCGATATGATTCAGGCGCAAAAGAATGCGGCATGGTCCGAAGTTGCAAGGCGCTTGGCACATGAAATAAAAAATCCGCTGACACCGATACAATTATCGGCTGAACGCTTACAATTTAAACTGGCAGCTAAATTAGCAGAAGACGATGCGCAGATGTTGAGCCGTTCTACGCGAACAATCGTGCAGCAGGTGGAGGCGATGAAGCGCATGGTCGATGATTTCGCTGAGTATGCCCGGCCGGTACTCCGGCAACGGGAAAATCTGGATTTACTTGCGCTAGTGCAAGAAATTATTGTTTTGTATAGTGCCGAACCGGATATTCAGATTGAATTACAGGCGACTGAGAAGGTGCCTTTAATTAAGGCGGATGCAGTGAGTATTCGCCAGGTTTTACATAATATTTTTAAAAATGCTCTGGAGGCTATGGGCAACAAAGGAGCCATCGTTGTAAAGATACAGGGACTGCAGAAAAATAATGTTTCCGTTGTACAATTGGCTATTTATGATACGGGGTGTGGCATTGATATAAAACAGGCAAAAGAGGTTTTTGAGCCTTATGTCACCAATAAGCAAAAAGGCACGGGCTTAGGTCTGGCAATCGTTAAGAAAGTGATCGAAGAACATGGCGGGACGATAGTGTTAGATCATAAATATAAATCAGGGGCTGGGTTTATCATACAATTCCCAGTGATATTTGAAGCATAGGTAAGGGTTGCAATGAGTGGCTATAAAGCAAATATTTTAGTCGTAGATGATGAGCCGGATATTCGACAGTTAGTGCAGGAAATACTTCAAGATGAAGGTTATGTCGTTAATATGGCAGGAAATGCTGAGCAAGCACGAGAAATGAAGCAGAAGCAGCCGCCGGATCTGGTTCTGCTAGATATCTGGATGCCTGATACTGATGGTATTACGCTGTTAAAAGAATGGGGTGAGGATAAAAATTTTATTGCGCCAGTGGTGATGATGTCTGGGCATGGAACGATCGAAACTGCGGTTGAAGCAACTAAACTGGGGGCTTATGATTTTCTTGAGAAACCTCTGTCTTTGGCAAGGTTGCTGTTGGTTGTTGAGCGGGCTGTGGATGCACATATGTTGCAGCGTGAAAATGCAGGGTTGAAGCAACAGTTGGCAGAATTAACCGAGCCAGTCGGACGCAGTGCCTTTTCCGAACGCATTAAGGAGCAATTAAAGCGTCTGGCGCAGCATGATACTCGGGTTATATTTGTTGGTGAAAGTGGTGTGGGTAAGGAGTTATATGCACGCTTTTTGCATGAGCATAGTGGACGTAAACAGGGGCCTTTTATTGATGTTGCCGTGGGGAGTATTGCGCCTGAAAATGCGGCTGTTGAATTTTTTGGTAAAGAAGTTGAAGGGGTAATTTTCCCTGGCTTGTTAGAACGTGCGCATGGCGGGGTATTGTTTTTAGCAGAAATAGCAGGGATGGATGCGCAGATACAGCTAAAATTATTAAGCGCTCTGGAATCACGTTCCTTTTTACGTGTCGGTGGCACCGAACAAATACATGTCGATGTGCGAGTTATCGTGGCGACGCGTGTGTTATTAGAAGATGAAGTGAGGGAGGGGCGCTTTCGGCAAGACTTATATTATTTGCTCAATGAAGTGATAATGGAAGTCATTCCATTGCGTGAGCATAGTGAGGATGTGCCTGCCTTGCTACATTTTTATATTGATTATTTTGTGCAGCATGAGAAATTATCCTTTAGAAAGTTTTCTATGTCAGCGCAGAATTTTTTAAGAAATTACACCTGGCCTGGTAATATACGTGAGTTAAAAAACCTGGTACAACGCTTAATGATTCTAGGGGCCGGTGATGATATAGAACTGACGGAAGTAAAGTCTGATTTAAGTACTGTACTGGACAATGTCGCTGAAGAGCCGGAAGCCAGTAGTACCCCCGATTTTTTCCAGCTATCACTGAAAGAAGCAAGAGAGCAGTTTGAAAAGGCCTATTTAGAATATCATTTTGAGAGAAATGAAGGTAATGTGGCTAAGCTGGCGACTGCGGTGGGGGTGGAACGGACGCATTTATACCGGAAATTGCATGCTTTGAATATAAAAGAGTAGTTCAGCTTTAGGCTTTCAGCTAAATAATTTTTATATGCCTGATTGATAGACATAGGATGTGCTGAGGCACGAAGCGCATCTTGTGCGATTGATGCGCTTCGTGCCTCAGCACATCCTATATAAGCTTATAATGATTTAAAATAAAAATTTAATTTCTGAAAGTCTATAGAGTTGCTTTTTCTGCTGTTAGAGCCGCTTCCCAAGTCTTTACAAGTGAAAAGTTAAAGCATGTTAGAATAGTTCAGTTAAAAGCGAGCTGGATAGTTTGCTCGGCTTTATCAATAGCTAGCCCTGATTATTTTAATATGGCGAGTTTTACACGCCAGGCATCAGAATAATTAGACTCAGCAGCTATGTATCTAATAAATGTGAGGTAGCAAAAAAAGCGTGTATACAATTTCAAAACAATTTAATTTTAGTGCCAGTCATATTATTGAAGGTCTGCCAGAGGCTCACCCTTGTAGTCGATTGCACGGACATAATTATGTTGTAGAGCTGGTTTTAGCCGCAGAAGAGCTAAATGAGACAGGTTTTGTTGTTGATTATAATGAACTTGTTGTGTTTAAGAACATGATAGATGAGACGCTTGATCATCGTCATTTAAATGATGTATTAATAGGTCCAACCACGGCTGAAAGTATTGCTAAACACCTATATGACCATGCCAAACAGGTATGGCAAGAGGTGGTTTCAGTGAGTGTCAGTGAGACTCCGAAAACAAATGCGACGTATCGGCCTTAACATATAATTATAATAATTTGTTATGCAGCGTAATAATGATTTTTCTAACCTGCAATTTTTAAAAGATAGCTTAAAACGTATTTTACCCAACTCTCAGGCTGTTGCTTTAGCGATCATATTAATTGGTGGTTATTTGCTAATTACATCTTTATCCGATGTATTAATGCCTGTTTTTATTGCGATTGTTTTAGCTTATTTACTAGAAGGGCTGGTGAAAAAACTGGAATTCAAACTTAAGCGCCTGCCAGCGGTGCTAATCGTATTCACCGGGTTTATGGGGGGATTCAGTTATTTTTTATTTGGTCTAATGCCTATGTTATATCAGCAATTAAAACAGCTGTTACAGCATACCCCCGATATTATTAAAAGCTCACAAGCGGAAATTTTAAAACTTCCAGAAGCCTATCCGCAATTTATATCAGCTGATAAATTAAGGGATTTAATGTTCGCTATTCAACGAGAAGCACTGAACTATGGGCAGGACTTATTAAGCCTTTCAGCATCATCAGTGGTGGGTATTATCAGCGCTTTGGTTTACCTGATTCTGGTGCCTGTTTTAATTTTATTTTGCCTAAAAGATAAAGACGTTTTATTGCGCTGGTTTGCCAGGTTTATGCCGAGAGATAGAATGCTATCCCTGAATGTCTGGGAAGAAGTGGACATGCAGCTGGGTAATTATATACGCGGGAAATTTGTTGAGGTATTTTTGCTGGGTACTGTGAGTTATATGACGTTTTCTGCCTTAGGTCTGAACTATGCCATGTTACTTTCCGTGTTTATGGGCTTGCAAGTCATTATTCCCTATGTTGGTGCTACTTTAGTGACTTTTCCTGTGTTAGGCGTTGCTTTGGTGCAATGGGGGTTTGGCGCAGATGAGTTTATGTATATTGTTATCGCTTATTCGATCATACAGACAATAGACGGGGTTGTTTTAGTGCCCTTGCTTTTTTCTGAAGCGGTTAATTTACATCCTGTTGCAATTATTGTTGCTATTTTATTTTTTGGTGGGCTTTGGGGTTTTTGGGGAGTCTTTTTTGCTATTCCTTTAGCAACCCTGGTTAAAGCTGTCATTTCAGCCTGGCCACGCCTAGATGATAGAATGCATAGTTTCGATATGTAAGAGGAAGAGGTACAGCTAAGGTCTAATTATGAAAAATCTACAACGCTTATTGCAAGTTATGGGGCAGTTAAGAGATCCGCAAAACGGCTGTTCATGGGATAAGAAGCAGGATTTTAGCAGTCTTATTCCTTATACGCTGGAAGAAGCCTATGAAGTTGTCGATGCCATTGAGCGCGATGATATGCAAGACTTAAAAGCTGAGTTAGGTGATCTGCTTTTTCAGGTCGTGTTTCATTCTCAGCTCGCAAAGGAGCAGGGCTTATTTGATTTTGAGCAAGTAGCAAAAACTGTGACTGATAAATTAGTACGTAGGCATCCGCATGTTTTTGCTGATGTTGTGTATGCTAATGAAGCGGAACAGAAGCAGGCGTGGGAAGTATTTAAAGCATCGGAAAGAGCAGCAAAAGAGCTAGAAAATCATACGATATTATCGGGTGTTGCAAAAAACTTACCCGCACTTGTGCAATGCAAGAAAATTCAGGATCGTGCTGCAAATCACGGTTTTGACTGGCCGGATGTTGAGCCAGTCTATGATAAAGTACTGGAAGAGCTCGATGAAGTTAAAGAGGCCTGGCAGTCAGGAGATCAGGAGCATATTGAAGAAGAGGTTGGTGACTTATTATTAGTTGCGGTGAATCTTGCCCGGCATATGCAGGTTAACCCCGAACAGGCACTGAAAAAAAGCACAGAAAAATTTACCCGGCGTTTCGAGTATATTGAGAAAAAAGTAACCCAGTCAGGACGCGAAGTCAATCGCTGCAATCTGGCAGAATTAGATGGTTTATGGAATGAAGCAAAAGTAGCCCTGAAAAAAGTATAAACGGTAGGAAGGGCTTTAGTCGCGATTATCCAGACTCAGGTCGCGGCTAAAGAGACTGTGAAAGTATTATGTGTAGGTTGGGGTGAAGCATGAACCCCAACAACTGAGGCTAGGTAAGCCATTGATTGTTGGGGTTCGCAAGCTCACCCCAACCTACGGAATCTA
>WTCN01000290.1 GCA_013138555.1 Methyloprofundus sp.
AAGAGCGCACCCGTACCCAGCTTGAAATGTTTGATATTTTACGCATTGATCATTTCAGAGGTTTTGAAGCAGCATGGGAGGTACCCGCTAATGAAGATACCGCGATGAATGGTGAGTGGGTGAAAGCGCCTGGAAAAGCACTATTAAGCGCATTGAAAAAGGAATTTGGCAATATCCCATTAGTTGCAGAAGATTTAGGGATTATTACGGCAGAAGTTGACGAGCTTAGGACAGAATTTAATTTACCGGGCATGAAAATTTTGCAATTTGCCTTTGGTGATACTGCGGCAAACCCCTATTTACCGCATAATTATGTACCTAATACGGTTGTTTACACGGGAACGCATGATAATGATACAACGCTGGGCTGGTTTAATTCATTAAATGACTACGATAAAGAACGTATCTATGGTTACCTGGGTTGTTCGCAAGTTTCCATGCCGTCTTTATTAATCGGAACAGCCTTTTCTTCTGTGGCTAATCTAGCAATAATACCCATGCAGGATATTTTAGAACTAGGCAGTGAGTATCGTATGAATACTCCGGGTACTGTCAATGGAAACTGGAAATGGCAATTTTTCTGGGATCAGTTAACTGAAGGTAAAGTATGTAAATTAAAAAACATGATTACCATGTTTTCTCGGTAGCAATACAGACATGTAAGATACGCAATATCCCATGTAATGGGGCCTTTGTATACCTAAAATTCTGTTATTAACATTAAGTAGAGCGGGATTCCCAATCCGTTGCTCTAAATCAAACATAGCGGATTGAAGTCCGCTCTACTCACACTATGACATGACTTACTCAACTATCGAATCCTTTGTTGGTAACACTCCCTTGGTTAAATTGCAGCGTCTAATCAAGCAAGGGTCAAATACTGTTTTAGTCAAGCTAGAAGGTAATAACCCTGCTGGCTCGGTCAAAGATCGTCCTGCTATCAGTATGATTAAACATGCGGAGGCACGTGGAGAAATTAAGCCTGGTGATCGTTTAATCGAAGCAACCAGTGGCAATACGGGGATTGCTCTGGCGATGGCTGCTGCTATTAAGGGGTATCATTTAACGTTGATTATGCCCGATAATATGAGTGAAGAACGCCGTGCATCCATGAAAGCTTATGGTGCTGAAATTATCCTGACTCCCGCTGCCGGCAGTATGGAAGGCGCGATTGACCTGGCCAGGAAAATGGAAGCCGATGGCAAAGGGCGTATACTGGATCAATTTTCAAACCCCGATAATCCCAGAGCACATTATGAAGGCACAGGCCCTGAAATATGGCGTGATACCCACGGTAAAATAACTCATTTTGTTAGTGCAATGGGCACAACAGGCACTATTATGGGGACTTCAAAATTTTTGAAAGAGCAAAACCCCGCTATTCAGATTGTCGGTGTACAACCTGAAGACGGTGCTAAGATTCCTGGGATCAGACGCTGGCCAGAAGCGTATTTACCCAAAATATATCAAGCCTCGCGGGTGGATAAAATTATTAATATTGACCAGCTCACTGCGGAACAAACTATGCGTGATTTAGCGACTCAGGAAGGAATTTTTGCTGGAGTTTCTTCAGGTGGAGCTGTTGCCGCAGCAATAAAATTATCTCAGGAAGTGGAAAATGCAACGATTGTTGTCATTATCTGCGACCGAGGTGATCGATACCTATCAACCGGGGTGTATCCTGGTTAAATAGCACTGTCGCCTGGGGTGAGACGAACCCCAGCAAACTCTACCTCCAGATAATTGATTCAAAGCAGTATAAGCTGTTGAATAAGATAATTTTCATCATGCTGGAGGTCGTATCTCAAACAAACCTATCCTACTTCGGGACGCAGAGCGTCTCTTAATGCATTCTCACGTAGAACGTGGGAACGAGAAAATATAAAACATGGCACGTAGACGATATCACAAAAAGAAAAAACTACCTGAAGATCCTGTCAAAGTAACGATTGAATCTTTTACACATGATGGCCGTGGTGTGGCTCATGTGGATGGCAAAGCCGTCTTTATTGATGAGGCATTACCCGGTGAAGAACTGGAATTTATTTATACCGATAGCCGTAAAGACTATGCAGAAGGCAAAGTAGAGACTTTATTAACTCAATCAGCTGACCGTGGTGAGGCTGCATGTCCACATTTTGGTCGCTGTGGCGGTTGTAGTTTTCAGCATGTCAAAGATGAACAGCAGATTATCATTAAGCAGGGCCTGCTAGTTGAACAATTTCAACGTATTGGCAAGCTCAATATCTCTGAATTTTGGGAGCCACTCAGAGGCCCGCACTGGGGCTATCGTCGCAAGGCGCGTATGGGGGTTAAATATGTGGCAAAAAAAGGCCGTGTATTAGTTGGATTCAGAGAGCGGCGTAATCAATTTTTAGCTGAAATTGAAAGCTGTAAGGTTATGCACCCTATTGTTGGCGAAAATTTAATGGAATTATCGGCCATGATTGGTCAATTAAGCATTAAAGATAAAATTCCACAGATTGAAGTTGCCATTGGTGATGCAGATTGTGTGCTGGCATTTCGAGTTTTAGAGCCGGCAACAGCTGAGGATAAGGAAATTATGCGCGCCTTTGGGCAGCAGCATAATATTTCCATGTGCCTACAGTCAAAAGGCCCTGATACCATTAAGCCGATTGAAGGCGAGCCTGAAGTCATACCCACTTATTCCTTGCCCGAACAAAATGTTACATTCCGTTTTAAAGCGGCGATGTTTACCCAGGTAAACTATGAAATTAACCAGCAAATGGTCAGTCGGGTGATGCAGGAAATGGATTTTAATGAACAGGACCGGGTGCTGGATTTATTCTGTGGTCTGGGTAATTTTACCCTACCTATCGCAACCAAAGCTGGACATGTTGTGGGCATAGAAGGTGACCAACCATTAGTTAATCATGCCAAAGAAAATGCATTATTAAATAATTTAAGCAATGTAGAATTTTACGCGGCTGATTTAAGTAAGGATGTGAGTGATCAGGCGTGGGCAAGACAGAAGTATAATAAAGTGATGTTAGACCCATCTCGTGCCGGTGCCTCAGAAGTATTGCATCATCTTAAAAAATGGAACCCCGAGTTAGTCATGTATGTCTCCTGTAATCCTTCAACATTAGCCAGGGATGCGGGTATTTTAGTTAATGAATTAGGTTATACCCTGGTTAAAGCAGGAGTAATGGATATGTTTCCGCAGACGGGGCATGTTGAATCTATCGCATTATTTAAAAAATAGCATTATGTTTAGTGATGCACTCCCCAGTCGATATATCGAAGTGTGCATCACGACTCAAACCCTGAGTCTTATTGAAAATAGCGTTGTTGTAAGTCGTTATCCCGTTTCAACTGCAAAAAATGGTGCGGGCCAGCGTATGGGCTCAGAATGTACACCAACAGGCTGGCATAAAATTCGAGCCCGAATTGGTGATGAGTTGCCCATCAATAGTGTTTTTGTTGGCAGGCGTGCGACAGGTGAAATTTATACACCTGAGTTAAGTCAGCAGTATCCGGATAGAGACTGGATTTTGACAAGAATTCTTTGGCTCGGTGGCTTAGAGGCTGGTTTCAATCGCTATGGAGTAGTGGATAGTAGCTGGCGCTATATTTATATTCATGGCTGTCCCGATCATTTACTTCAGGGGCAGCCAGAGTCTCATGGATGTATTAGAATGCATAATGCCGATGTTCTGGACTTATTTAAGCAGCTCAATGTGGGGGAGCTGGTTTTTATTCACTTATAGAGTCGTGTCGTAGCTTGGGCTGCCGTCTTTTTGGCAAGCCAACAATTTGGCTACGCGTCCCGTTTTAAATGGCTAGAGCCTTTACTTTGTATTAAAAAATAACGAGCGATACAAAGCAATAATCTACGTATAAAGATATAATAGCAAATTAACTTTTTAGCCTAAGGTGGGCAGAATGGTAGATCAAGCAGATTCTAGACAATTTAAGCGTATGGATGAGTCTGGTGAAATATTTTATAAGCTTCTTGATGCAGAGCAGCTATATATTTGTGTGTGTATAAATATTAGTGGATCAGGCATTTTATTCAGAGCAGAGAAATTGATTGAGAGGGGCAGGGCATTGGAAGTGACAATTTCCGGTAAGAATGCATTAATACCTTCTATGATAGCGTATGTGGAAGTGATTCGATCTAATGAAATTGCCCCTGATGTGTATGAAGTTGCAACAGAAATAAAGGGAATTAAGGAAAATTAAATGTATGGCTAAGGTGACACCCGTCAATAAATCATTTTGTTTACAAAATGTCTGTGAAACCAATTATCGTAAAATATTTTCTTTGATTCCTAATCTTAGAAATATTGATGATTCGGCGCAAGGTCTTTCGCATGGAAAGCCAGTATTGCATGTGCAGATTCTTGAACAAACACCTTATACGAAAACCATACAGCTAAGCTATTATTTTGAGCATGAAGCTGAAGTGTTACTGGAACCAGCAGTAAAAATTCGGCTGTATTTTGATGTGCGTATTGCCGAGGTATTACGTGATTATAAACGTATTGAAGTTGCTAATGCTATTAGTGATATAGGCCGCAGTGTGGACATCATGGATTATAAATGGAAGTTAAATTATTTTTTAGAAAAATGGCTGGATCATTGCCTTAAAACCGATTATATCTTTAAAGTTGATGATGAATTGCTGAAGCAAGAGGCTTAGAGACAATACACTTTGCCTATATATGGCATAGGATGTGCTGAGGCACGAAGCGCATCTTGCGCCTGCACGTGCGTAAAATCCTATTCTTCTTTCTAATATTTTTCCTAGCTTAAAACGGTAGCCATGATTATGGCTGCCAACTTAACACGGGACAGGAGATATTTTACCGCGTAGGTTGGGCTAGCTGGTTAAGCGTTAGCGTAACAAGCTAACCCAACATTTTCGGGTATATAGGTCGGCTAATGAATTATTGGGTTGCCAAAAGACGGCAGCCCAATCTACGATATTTATCTCGTCTTAAGTTCGTAGTCATGATTATTTATTGCAGTTAGTTTTTCTCAGGAGTACACTGAAATCATTGATAGAAAAAGACTGGATAAAATGCTATGTGGTTTTTTCAAAGTGTACGATTTATTTTGTTGCTCATATTGCTGGGGATAACAACTGCTTATGCCGAGAAGAAGGGGAGTCAGTCGCTTAATAAATCATCAGTCATCATACAACTGGAAATTGATGGCGTGATAGGTCCTGCCATTGCAGATTATATACAACGTAATTTGCAAAAGGCAATTGATACCCAGGCTATAGCCGTATTAATCAATATGGATACACCAGGAGGCCTGGATATTTCCATGCGCCAGATCATTAAGCAGATTATATCCTCTCCTATCCCTGTTATTAGCTATGTTTCACCTGGTGGTGCGCGTGCAGCGAGTGCCGGAACCTATATCCTGTATGCCAGTCATATTGCCGCAATGGCCCCGGCAACCAACCTAGGAGCAGCAACACCGGTTCAAATCGGTGGTTTTGGCGGCTTTGGTGAAGACAAAGACAGTAAGAAAAAAAACGAAGAAGAGCTTAAACCACTTGCAGACCCAATGTCCCATAAAATAGTCAATGATGCAGCCGCTTATATTCGTGGTTTGGCAAAAATGCACGGCAGAAATGAGCAATGGGCTGAACAAGCGGTACG
>WTCN01000121.1 GCA_013138555.1 Methyloprofundus sp.
GGGGTCAGAGTCATTGATTTTAGGTGGGAAGGTGAAAAATATTGAGGAAATCATTAACCCTACCCTTAATTATTATATTTTTTTATTCATAGTGAGTCCAGAGCCTAAGAATTTTAATAATACGCTCGTTTTCAAACACTTGATATACAAGCCTATGTTGAATATTAATTCTTCTTGAATACCCCCCTTTTAAATCACCGACTAATTTTTCATAAGGCGGAGGATTCTGATAGGGGTTTTCTTTAACCACATCAAGAATTTTTTGGGCTTTCGTTTTCAAACCAGAAACTGAAATTTTTTTAGCATCTTTTTGTGCTTGTTTCGTATATCTTAGCTCCCAGCTCACCAATCAAGATCCTTTGAACATGACTCAAGACTTTCTTTAAGTCCAGCTTGGATCGACTCTCTCATGTTAGGAACTGATAATAAATACAACGTTTCAGAAATAGCATTCCAGTCCTCTTCAGAAACTAAAATAGCATTACTTCTTTTCCCTTTTATTATAATGGGTTGATGATTATTTGCTGTTTCATCAATTAAGCTATAAAGCTTGGATCGTGCTTCTGTTACATTCAGAATAGTCATATTTTCACCTCTACGATTAAAAATACGCTATGCCGTACGCATTGTCAAACTTCTTTTAACAGATCAAAGGGGTCAGAGTCATTGGTTTTAGGTGGGAAGGTGAAAATATTGAAGAAATCAATTACCCCGACCCTTTTGATCCTTTTTACGGTCGGCTGAAGCACTTGTTAGCCTTAACAATGCTTTTGATAAAATTTTAGAACTTTAAATTTAACCTCTTCACTCAAACTAAAACCGTTTAATATTCTTTCAAAAACAGCATCACAACAATCCTCTCTAACTGAATAATTACCTTCCGCAACCTGCAACTGTATACCAGCCACCGTATATATCTCAGCCATACGATAATATATAAAACTTGGTTTTTTTATAAATGGATGATCACCTACATCAAGTATACAAGAAGTATCATGTAGCACACCTTGTTTTATGGATGAAATATTGACGAGTAAAACACACTCTTTTCCTTTGTTGGGGTAAAAAACAGGGTCATTACATACGAAATGAAGGTGAGGTGCTGAATTAGCAGGTATTAATATTGTTCCTTTAGATGTCGGCATCTAATGTTTCCCTTTTATGCCAATACCTGTTTCAAATTTTTCAAATATGTTTGTTCAGCACCATGCTGTAATAATACTGACGCTTCCGTTTTCGACACCCCTTTGGCTAAGAGTATATTAACGGGGTCTATAGGAAAAGAACTTCCATCGGGATCTTGCCATTCTTTGCAGTGATTATGAGTGTAATCACGTATTTCCCAGCGCCCCATAGCTCCAAATTGTTCAAATATACTGTCTAATATTTTAATTTCTGCAACACTTAACTCATCTAAATCATCTTCGACAACACTATCCTTTATAGACACTTCGCAGTTAGCTTCAGAATTAATAAAAGCATTCCATACAGTGTTTCTATTTTGCAGTAAATCATAAGTTGAAGACATAACAGGACCATGAGGCATTGAAACAAATTTATCTCCGCTCATAGTTTCTCCCCACTTAACCAAGCTCTCCCTCTCAGCTAAGTAAAGTAATTTTAGTAGTTTCATATACGACATTCTTCCTCCTCTCTTTATGAGAAGATAAGAAGCCATATGAGTAACTTTCTCTTCTGAAAACATTTATTTCACTCCACAAAACATACTATATACTTAGGAAAGTATGAGTAGTTTTCTTTGTCAATGCAAGGAATTTTACTGAAATGAATTTTTTTAGCATCTTTTTGTGCTTGTTTCGTATACCTTAGCTCCCAGCTCACCAATCAAGATTCTTTGAACATGACTCAAGACTTTCTTTAAGTCCAATTTGGATCGACTCTCTCATGTTAGGAACTGATAATAAATACAACGTTTCATCAATTAAACTATAAAGCTTGGATCGTGCTTCTGTTACATTCAGAATAGTCATATTTTCACCTCTACGATTAAAAATACGCTATGCCGTACGCACTGTCAAACTTCTTTTAAATAAAGGAAGGCGTTAAATAACCTACGTCACAGAACAAATAATATAACTCATTTTTACTGACCACTACCAACTATCTTACGCATTGCACCAAAACGTAAATACAGTGCGGGGATAACCAACATATTCAACGCAGTAGAGCTTAATAAGCCAAATAGAATCACTATGGCCATCGGAGCCTGGATTTCACTGCCCGGCTCTCCACCACTCAAAGCTAGAGGAATAAGTGCCAGCCCAGTGCCTAAAGCAGTCATCAAAATAGGGGATAAACGCTCCAGTGCCCCCTGCTTAACAGCAAGATATAAATCACTGACACCCGCCTCCTGCACCAGGTGGTGTATATGACTGATCATCATGACACCATTACGTGTCGCAATACCAAACAAGGTAATAAAGCCAATAATAGAAGCAACAGACATAATGCCGCCGGATATATAAACACCCATAACACCACCGATTAAAGCAAGCGGCAAATTTAACATCACTAAAAAAGCATCGCCCGCTGATTGAAAAGCGACAAACAGTAATAAGAAAATACCGACAATGACGATAAAACCAACAATAAATAAGGTTTTAGATGCCTGCTCTGCACTTTTAAACTGCCCACCGTATTCCACATGATAGCCACTGGGAAAACTAACCTCCTGTTCAATTGCTGTGCGAATATCATTCACTACACCCGCTAAATCACGCTCTGCAACATTGGCCATCACGACAATTTTTCGTTGTGCATTTTCCCGGCTAATGGTGTTTGGCCCTCTTGACTTAACAATATCCGCTAACGCATGTAAAGGTAATTGTGCCCCCGAGGCAGTCATTATCAAGGTCGATCGTATCGCTTCAATATTTTGTAAAGTTTCTGCACCATAGCGCACGATCAAATCAAAACTATTGGATTTTTCCATGACTTTTGATACTACCTGACCTACAAAAGCGGTTTCGATGGCTTCTGACACCGTTCTAATACTTAAGCCATAACGCGCAATGGCTTTGCGATTAAATTTCACATCCAGAAAAGGAACATCGGCAGGGTTATCAATGGCAATATCAACTGCGCCTTCCACCTCTTCAGTGAGGTGTTTAATTTGATTTGCCAAATGGCGTAATTCAATTAAATCTTCACCAAATATTTTAATCGCAATATTCGCTCGTGTCCCCGATAGCATATGGTCTATACGGTGTGAAATGGGCTGTCCAATCACAATATCCATACCGGGTACGGCGCTTAAAGAGTCTCTCAGATCAGCTAAAAACTCAGCCTTGCTACGCTGTTGCATATTTAAGCTAACATCAATTTCCGAAGCAAAAACCTGTAGCGCATGGGGATCTAACCTTGCCCGTCCTGTTCGCCTAGCGGTACTGACCACTTCTGGGTGTTGCAGGATAATTTCTTCTATGCGCTGGGCTAGTTGACTGGTTTGTGCAAAAGATGTCCCTGGCAAGGTGACCGCACTAATGGTTAAACTCCCTTCATTAAACTCGGGCAAAAAGGCACGTCCGGAAAGAACTAATGCGACCAATGCCACGATAAGAGCGGCAACAGAAAGCGTACTAACAATTTTCCAGCGTTTTAAAGTACCCTCAAGTAAAGGTAAATATTGCTGCTTTAACCAGCTGACCAAACGCCCTTCTTTACCCTCTCGTACAGCACTGGACATAGGTAGCAGTAGATAGCAAAGAGCAG
>WTCN01000045.1 GCA_013138555.1 Methyloprofundus sp.
ATCGTCGCTAGTATAAAAGATTTAGTTAGTATAATGCCTGAACGTGAAATATCCATTGCCCGTGAAATAACGAAACTACATGAAACAATTATTAAAACAAGCGCACTGGACATGCTTGCACTAATAGAACAAGACAGCAATATGCAACGTGGCGAATTTGTCGTCATGGTTTCGGGAGCAAGACTTGAAAAAAAGCCCGATACATTAAGCGAACAGCAACTAAAAACACTAAAAGTTCTTTTGACTGAATGCTCAATTAAAACTGCCGTTAAATTAGCTGTAGAAATTACCGGTGTACGTAAAAAGCTACTCTATCAAACTGCACTGGAGCTAGCAGATAACGACTAACAATCATCCTCGGCAAAGATTACTTGTTACCTTTAGCCCTAAAAATCAGCTATAATGCAGTCAGAGTTGGTCAGGCAGTCGCTGTATTAGCTGAATTTAAGTAATACAGAGGAAAGTCCGGGCTCCACAGGGCAAGGTACCAGATAACATCTGGGAGGCGTGAGCCTACGGAAAGTGCAGCAGAAAATAAACCGCCTCACCACTCTTGAGTGGTGAGGTAAGGGTGAAATGGTGCGGTAAGAGCGCACCGCGTGACTGGTAACAGGAGCGGCATGGTAAACCCTACCTGGAGCAAGATCAAATAGAGAAGCAGACGCGCGGCCCGCGCGGCTCCTGGGTAGATCGCTTGAGCTATCCGGTGACTTCTGGCCTAGATGAATGACTGTCCTCGACAACACCCGGCTTACCGACCAACTCTACACTCACTTTAGGCAGAACAGTATAAATATTTATCTTTTGGTTCTGTGATATATCCACCGTATGGAATAGCAGTAACACTGCCCGGAAAACTAATTAAGGGTTTCTATTCATACTTAAGCAGTGCAGACAGGTATCTATACCAATGATAACTCAACAACAAAGCCCTGAGACAAATAACGCCATTTCCGCCTTACTTGCCTTGTGCCATGTGCGTAGCCATCCGGCAAAAACAACCATCATCCATCCGGGTGACAAAGGGGATTGCCTACATTATATTATTGAAGGATCAGTCAGTGTTAGTGCCGAAGATGAAGAAGGCCGCGAACTCATACTCGCTTATTTGAACAAAGGTGAATTTATTGGTGAAATTGGCGTATTTAAAGACCCTGGTAATCGCGAGGTCACGGTAAAAACCCGGACTGCATGCAAACTTGCTAAAATAAACTATACCCGATTACGCACTACCTTAAATAACGAGCTTGCCGGACACGCTGTAAATATCCTCTCCCTATTAGGAGAGCAACTCGCCTCTAGACTTCTGACAACCAACAGAAAGTACTGTGACTTAGCATTTCTAGCCGTTGAAGGCCGAGTTGCACGCACCTTATTAGACCTGACCAAAGAACCTGATGCAATTACCCACCCTGATGGCATGCAATTACACATTACTCGTCAGGAAATTGCCCGGATTGTTGGCTGCTCAAGAGAAATGGTGGGCCGTATTTTAAAAGAAATGGAAGATAAAGAGCTTATTTCAGCACATGGTAAAACAATCGTTGTATTTGGTGCACGCTAAATATATCACCGCTACAAAAATCACAAAAGGGTGCATAAAATGCACCCTATATGACTCATTTCACCTTATAACAACTCCCGCGCCTGTTCATCAGCATGATAAGATGAGCGCACCATAGGCGCACTGGCAACCTGCTTGAACCCCATTTTCTTAGCCAGGTCTTCATATTCGCTAAACTCTTCTGGAGAAATATAGCGCTGCACAGCCAAGTGATCAGTACTGGGTTGTAAATACTGCCCTAAGGTTAAAATAGAGCAATGATGCTCACGTAAGTCGCGTAACACAGCCAGAACTTCTTCCCTAGTCTCACCGATACCAAGCATAAGCCCTGATTTAGTGGGTATTTCTGGCAACACCTTATGATAAGCTTTTAATAAATCCAGAGACTGCTGATAATTTGCACCTGGCCTGGCTTGTTTATACAGTCGCGGAACTGTTTCCAGATTATGGTTGAATACATCGACAGGTGTCGCTTGTAACAAGCCCAGTGCAACATCGACTCGTCCCCTGAAGTCAGGCACTAGCACCTCAATTTTAGTTGTCGGTGATTGCTGGCGAATTTCTGTTATGCAAGCCACATAATGCCCTGCCCCACCATCTCTTAAATCATCGCGATCCACCGAAGTAATCACCACATATTTAAGCGCTAACTCTTTAATCGTTTTAGCAAGATTAACAGGTTCGTCTATATCTAAAGGTAAAGGTTTGCCATGAGCAACATCACAAAAAGGACAGCGCCTGGTACATAAATCTCCCATAATCATAAAAGTTGCCGTGCCTAAACTAAAGCACTCATTTAAATTAGGACATGCGGCTTCTTCACAAACGCTATGTAAATTATTTTTACGTAAGGTTTTTTTGATATGGGTAATATCTTCATTTGCCGTTAGCTTAACTCTAATCCATGCAGGTTTACGCAAGACTGTCTCGCTAGGCTCTACTTTTATAGGGATTCTAGCCAGTTTTTCTGCATTGCGCTGGTGGGTCTCAGGGCTTGTACGTGAAGGTGCTTGAGTTGTGGACATAAATTAAAATATTAAAAGTAAAACTGTATAAAGGCTGCTATTGACAGAGTTAAATTTCCTGGAAGGATAAAAGGACCAGTGCTAGCTTGCCCTATTACTATTAGACTTTAAATAAAGTGTCAGCTTATTGATAAATAGTGCAAGCAAAACGATGCTTGCTGTTACAAGTAAGGCAGGATAATAATTTCCATCACTTATCGATAAAAATATAGAATTTATACCATCGCTCCCTTTGATCTCTGCAAACATAAAATAAACAACAATAATCCATGCAGTAAAATATAGTAGGCTTGCTAGAAAATAATTGAGCCTTTCAGGTTTTTCATTTTTTCTTTGCACTCTATTTCTACCCCATAAATCATGCCAGCGCATTAACAATAGAGCTGACAACTGGTACAGCTAGCTCATTAGTTTTTATATGTACACCCAAATCAGCTAATCGTGTTACTTGCAAGCCTTGATAACCACAGGGGTTAATATATGAAAAAGGCGTTAAATCCATATTATTATTTAAACTTAAACCATGATAACTGCAGCCTTTTTTAATACGCAAACCAACTGAACCTATTTTCTTATCCGCTATATAAACACCCGGCGCTTCTGCTTTAGCAATAGCTTGCAAACCATATTGCGCAAGCGTCTCAATCATTGCCTGCTCTATTAGCGTAACTAAATGACGCACACCTAACTGCCTACGTTTAATATCAATTAAAGTATAAACAACAAGCTGCCCAGGCGCATGGTAGGTAATTTGCCCACCTCTATCAGTGTTAAGCACCGGAATATCTGATCCTTGTAATAAATGCTCAGGCTGGCCATTTAAGCCCTGGGTAAAAACGGGTGGATGCTCAACAATCCATATTTCATCAGCACTATTTTCATCCCTGGTCATGGTATAGTCCTGCATTTTCTGCCAGCAGGATTGATAATCCTGTCGCCCTAGGTTGCGTATATTAATATTCATGCACTTTTTGTATAAAGCGATTCAGATCGCTAGGCTGCGTGACTAAATTACTTTGTAACATCGGCAAGTCGGGCTTTAACTGCATAATCGTTGCCGCAAAAATACCAGTACCATTGCGCTGCATATTCCCGGACTCATCATACTGTTTACAGTTTTCTACCCCACAGCTCGGTGATTTATCTTTTAAAATCACCCCGGATATCTGATGATTTTTCAGAAAAGTGTTTGCATACCCTATCATCTTCTCCGTTAAACCTATCACGGGCTGCCCAGTCGTCAATAGCTGTATCTCCATTCCTCGCTGATGTAATTCTATTTTTTCACGCGGTACACTCAGCCCTATTTCTACTTCAGGACAGACAGCAATGATATTAAAACGATCAACTAATTGTTTGATGATAATATCATTTCTCTGCTGCGCACCATCATAGCGAACCTTATATCCTAATAGGCAGGCACTGATTGCAATTGATTTTTTTTGATCCATATAGTTGTAGGGTGGGCAACGCTTTTTTGCCCACCGTAACGCCGTAAGCACTCATAAAGGGTGGGCAGAAAAGCATTGTCCTCCTACGTGATTACAGCGTCATAACGATATGAGGACAGGCATTTAAATCCGTATAAATGGCATCCAGCTGTGCTTTATTTTGCGCTTCAATTTCCACGGTAATGGAGATAAACTTAGCACCTTTGCTTTCACGCGTCCTAACCGCATTTTCGCTTAAATTATCCACATGACGGCGAATGATTTCGACGATTATTGCATCTAAATCAGCAATATTTCTTCCCATTGCCTTGATCGGAAACTGACAAGGGAACTCAAAAGGTGACTCATGTTCTAGTTCGGTCATGACACTACCCGTTTATAATCTTGAAAAAATTGCTGCATCGTTTGCCACACTTCCCCTACCTGCCCATTACCTACCGGTTTATTATCCAGCGTGATAACGGGTAAAATTTCACGTGTAGAGCTCGTTAACCATATCTCACTAGCCGACTGTAACGTCTCTAAGGAAATAGCCTGTTCGCGCAAGCTAAGGCCATTTGTTTGCGCTAAATCAATAATCACATCCCGGGTGATGCCTGGCAAAATTTCATTGCTAAGCGGCGGGGTGACCAAGACATTATCAATCACTGCAAAAACATTACTGGCCGCGCCTTCTGTTGCATAGCCATCTTTGATAAGAATCGCTTCTACACAACCGCTATCAATCGCTTGTTGTCTTAATAAAATATTTCCTAATAAGGTGGTCGCTTTAATATTGCATAATTGCCAACGCACATCATCCAAAGTAATCGCTTTCACCCCTTGTTGATGTTCGAAAGGGGCAATCGCCGAACACATGGCAAACACGGTGGCTTCACACTGCTCGGGAAAAGCATGGTCTCTTTTACCTGCAACACCCCGCGTTATTTGCAGATAAATATATTGGGCATCACCTTCGATTAATAGCGGCTGCAAAATATCCAGCCATTGCGCAGTATCAAAAGGAACACTTAAGCGTATCGCATTTAGACTATTACTTAAACGCTGCAAATGTGCTTCCAGGCAAAATAGCCGACCTGAATAGGCTGGAATCACCTCATAAACGCCATCACCAAACAAAAACCCTCGATCTAATACTGAAATTTTTGCCTCTGATAAAGGCAAATACTCACCATTTAAGTAAACTTTTTTTTCCGTCATTGCGCTACTTATTAATCAGCATAAGGGCAGAGTCATAGGCTCGCTGTAAAAAACTACCTTTTGCCACCGCATTCAGAGCAACTAATGGCTTAGAGCTTACTGTTTTATCACGTAAAGTGACATTGACTACACCTAGCTGATCACCCTTCTCTACCGGTGCCATAATTTTTACATCAATATCCGTTGCCGCTTTCATTTCCTTATAATGCCTTCTGGATATCGTGACATACAAATCTTCTGCCAGCCCCAGACTAACTGACTCACTCGCACCTTTCCAGACTCTGCTAGTGACTAACTCAGTATTTGCATCATACAATTTATGCGTTTCAAAAAATCGGAAGCCATAATTCAACAAGGTCTGACTTTCATTCGCCCGGGCACTTTTACTTTTAGTCCCCAAAACAACTGAAATCAAACGCATTTCTTCACGCTTCGCCGAAGCAATCAGACAATAACCCGCTTCTTCGGTATGCCCTGTTT
>WTCN01000304.1 GCA_013138555.1 Methyloprofundus sp.
ACCGGATCACGAATGGATGAGGTGATTTATGAAGAATTCAAAGGAACAGGTAATATGGAGCTACACCTGGAACGTAAAATTGCAGAAAAACGAATTTACCCAGCCATCAATATCAACCGCTCCGGTACACGTCGCGAGGATTATTTAGTCTCTCCTGACGACCTACAAAAAACATGGATTTTACGCAAAATCCTGCAACCTATGGATGAAATGGCTGCTTCTGAATTTATACTTGGCAAGCTTAAAGACTTTAAGACCAATGCCGAGTTCTTTGAATCTATGAAACGTTAAATAATACTTGTATACAGCATTTCATAGCAGCAAGATTAATTTTTCATAATATAATAAAGCCAGAAATAGGCATCCTTCATTTCTCGGTTGACACTTTTTTTATTTAACAAGCGTAGCCCGTATGAAGCTTGCGTAATACGGGAAAACCAGCGCCTCGAATGTCCCGTATTCCGCAGACTCCATACGGGCTACGTTTATATTCTTGATTCATATAGATTATCGAAGTGTAAACTACTTTTATGGTCATATGAAAGATGCCCATTTTTTACATAAATAATAGTAAGAAACTTAGTTCAACACTCTCCCTGATAACACCATTACCCATGCTGCTGAATTGAAAGAAAATACCAGTAAATCAGTTATTATCGGGTATAACCGGGTATAGAATCGAATATGGGGCTCATATGCAAGAACCAAAAATCACTAAAAGTGCGCCCTAGAGAACTGGTTAATGCTGAGCATATTCATCGTCATGGAAAGGCTCGTGCTACTTGGTATAGTTTGAGATGAAACACCAGTGGGAATTGATGGAATGGCAACTAAAGTGGAGTATACTGGGATTATCTGGCGTAATGCTGTTATTTTTCATTTGCATAAGTAGCATAGGTATAGTTCATCAAATAACATGATTAATAACGGATGCCTCACCGGTCACCGTGGTTCATTCATCATATTATTCGATAAAGTCATTACCCTGACATGAAAAAACTGACTGATTTTCTAATGCTTACACTATTGGTTTTTATGCTCGCCTGGATTATGGCTTACAGCTTGATTTTAAATTAGGGGCTCAAAGTAATTTCTGCTAGACCCGCTGCTTTGCAGGTACAATAACAAACATTATCTAATTCAGGGGATATACGCATGGGTATTAAAAAAAAGCTGCTGTTGATCCTGCTGTCATTCTGGGTATCAGGCTGTAGCTGGATGGTTACTTCTGTAACAGAACAGTTTGCCAATAACCTTTCAAGCGCTATTTTAAATCAGAATGACCCTGAAACTGTTCGCGAGGCAGCACCAGCCTATTTGATAATGGTCGATGGCCTGATTGAAGGTAACCCGGAGCAACAGGGCTTATTGCTTACAGGGGCAAGGCTTTACGGCGCTTATGTCGTTATTTTTGTTGATGATGCTGCGCGGGCACAAAGATTAACGGATAAAGCATGGGACTATAGCCAGCGTGCACTATGCCTGGAACATCCAAAAGGGTGTAAGACATTTCGTAAGCCTTTAGCCGAATATATTGAATTTCTTAATACGCTTGATAAAGACGATATCGCAGTGTTATATTCGTTTGGAGCTAGCTGGGCCAGCTGGATACAAACTCATGCTGACAGTTGGGATGCCCGGGCGGATATTCCCAAAGTGCAGGCGACAATGCAACGCGTAGTTGCACTGGATGATGCTTATAATCAAGGTGAACCCCATATGTATTTAAGCGTACTCTCTATCATTCTGCCACCAATGTTGGGAGGCAAGCCAGATCAGGCGCGTGCCTCTTTTGAGCATGCAAATGACTTGGCCAAAGGGCGTAATTTAATGTTCAAGGTTATTTATGCAGAAACTTATGGGCGTATGCTGTTTAATCAGACATTGCATGATAATCTACTCAATGAAGTGCTGGAGGCTGACCCGGAAGAGCCCGGCTTAACTCTCACAAATCACATCGCGCAACTGAAAGCACAGAAATTACTCGAAAGCTCAGCTGAATATTTTTAAACGCTCGATATTTTCCACTGCGGTAACCTGAGCGAAGTAACTACAAAGGCTATTGCTTAACCCAAAAGGGAGAATTTTATGCAATCTGTTTTACACAATAATGCTAGCAGGTTTCAACTGATCCTGCTTTTTTTCATTCTGACTGTTCAGGCTATCCCTGTTGCTCAGGCCACACAGGTGTTAAAAATTGCGACAATTTCTCCTGACGGCACAATGTGGATGAAGAAGATGCGTGCAGGTGGTAAGGAAGTAGAAAAACGTACCGAAGGTCGGGTGAAGTTCAAATTTTACCCCGGCGGCGTAATGGGCAACGATCAAAGTATGTTGCGTAAAATGCGTTTTAAGCAGTTGCATGGCGGGGTTTTTTCTGTCGGGGGACTAGCCAAAGTCTACCCTGATATTCACATTTATGCCATGCCTTCCGTTTTTGCTTCACAGAAGGAGGTGGATTATGTCCGCTCAAGAATGGATGAAGATCTTTTCCGGGGACTGGAAGAAAAAGGGCTGATTGGCTTCGGTTTTATGGGCGGTGGCTTTACATTTAGTATGTCCTCTCAGCCACAAAGAAACCTAAATGACTTACGCCGGCAAAAAGTCTGGATTCCGGAAGGTGATGTCATCGCTATGGCGTTGATGAAATCAGCCGGCATTTCCCCCATTCCTCTACCACTCGCCGATGTATTGACCGGTTTGCAAACAGGTATGATCAATTCTGCTGCTGTTACACCGGTGGGGGCTATCGCTTTTCAATGGTATACCAAGCTTCCTTATATATCAGATATACCCATTAATTATTATTATGCCTTGTTGGCGATTGATAAAAAAGCTTATAAAAAAATTTCTCCCGCCGATCAGGTGATTGTGCGTAAAGTCATGACCCGCATTAACAATGAAATCGACCAGCTGAACAGAAAGGACAATGATGAAGCTTTCCAGACTCTGCAAAAACAAGGAGCTAAAATTGTGACACTAACGCCAGAGAATAAGGCTGAGTGGCTGAAGGTCGCAGAGAATGCCAGACAACAACTGGCTAAACAGAATGCCTTTACACCAGGGATGCTTAACAGAATGCAAAACCTTGTTCAGCAGTACCGAAAAACGGTCAAATAACTCAGGTAAGATTGATGACGGCAAATAAACAAGGAGTGCTAGCTCGGCTATTGAGGATAACGCATATACTCGAAGACAGCTTTCTAGTTATGCTATTGAGCTCAATGATTATTCTGGCTGTCACGCAAATAGTTTTGCGTAATTTTTTTGACAGTGGTCTGCAATGGATAGACCCACTGTTACGACTGCTGGTGCTATGGGTCGGCATGGCTGGCGCTATGGTCGCTTCCCGTGAAGATCACCATATTTCCATAGATGTATTCGCCCGCAATATGTCAAAACATATACAACAAGCTGTACGGGTCTTTACCGATGTTTTTACCTGTCTGGTTGCAGCTATCATTGCTTATCACTCGGGGCGCTTGGTATTGATGGATCAAGAAGCGGAAAGTATCGCTTTTGCCGCAATTCCTAGCTGGGTGTGTGAATTGATCCTGCCGCTGGCCTTCGGGGTTATTGCCTTGCGTTATTTAATTTTTGCCGTCACTCATGCGAGGCAGTTGCTCGCGATAAAGGAAAGCTGATGCAGAGTGTTTTCCTGCTGATATTGGCGTTACTTGGCGCACCTTTATTTGCAGTTATTGCCGCAGGTGCTTTGCTGGGTTTTTATAGCGTTGATATAGACCTTGCTGTCGTGCCCATCGAAATTTACCGTATAGCTGACACACCGGTTTTGCTGGCTATTCCACTATTTACCTTTACTGGTTATGTCCTTAGTGAAAGCCAGGCTTCACATCGTCTGGTCCGCTTGACAGACGCTTTGCTAAACTGGATGCCGGCAGGGCTTTCAATAGTTGCTCTGGTTGCCTGTGCTGCCTTTACCGCGTTAACAGGCGCTTCTGGTGTCACCATTATTGCCCTTGGTGCATTGCTATATCCAGCCCTACGTGAAGCTGGATATGCAGACCATTTCACTCTGGGCCTGATTACCTCTTCCGGCAGTCTAGGTCTGTTGTTTCCTCCTTCGATTGCGTTGATTTTATATGGCATTATCGTTCAACAGATGAATATCGGCCCGGCCATTTCAATAAATGACCTGTTTCGCGCAGGACTTTTACCGGGATTACTCATGGTTTTTTTGTTATCCGGGTGGTGTATATGGGCTAACCGGAATACCAGGCTGGCTAAGAGCAGCTTATGCTGGCGTACTGTTTATGCTTCTTTGCGTGAAAGCATCTGGGAGTTGTTGCTACCCATTATTATTCTAGGCGGTATCTACAGTGGAATTTTTGCCATTTCCGAAGCGGCAGCGGTTTCGGTGCTGTATATATTAATTGTCGAAATGCTCATACATCGTGAAATCAGCCTCACTCACCTGCCAGGCATTATGCGCGATTCTATGGTGCTGGTGGGAGGCGTACTGATCATTCTGGCAGTCTCACTAGCTTCCACCAATTATCTGGTAGATGCAGAAATACCGGCTAAATTATTCACCTTTCTGAAAGCGAATATCGACAGCAAACTGACTTTTTTGATCCTGCTGAATGTATTTTTGCTGTTATTGGGTATGCTACTAGATATTTTTTCTGCACTAGTGATTATGATTCCGTTAATTTTACCCATTGCGATAGATTACGGTATCCACCCGGTGCACTTGGGAATTATCTTTTTAGCCAATATGCAGATAGGTTATTTTACCCCGCCAGTGGGTATGAATCTATTCATTGCCAGTTATCGCTTTGATAAGCCAATCCTTGACTTATACCTGGCAACCTTGCCATTTATGCTGATTTTACTGCTTGCAGTTCTTATTATTACCTATTGGCCTGCTTTGTCATTGGCATTACTTTAATCTGGGTGTGAAAATCAATGGGGCCATTTTAAATTAAAGTTAATCTCCCCTTTCGTTTTAGTTGACCAGATTATTAATCTAGGCGTAATAATTGGATGAATATTACTCTGACCCTGAGATACACACCAAAAAATATCCATATAAAACAATAATTTACTTTATTTTTTTATTTAATTAAAACCAAAGTGGCATTAAAATAAAAGGCCCCATTTTTCTAATTTTACACCCCTGGTAAGATTGCCAGCCACTTGCTTTAAAGAGAAGGCTAATTTTCGAAAAAATCGAAAAAAATTCGGCTTGCACTTGAGGACATATAGATAACTTTTCTATGACTCTACTATATCTATAAGCTCAATAATAATTTCTCTCCATGATTCCCTTAGCAACAACCAGAAAGCCTACAGTTCAAATTCTGCTGCACTTAGACCTAATTCATTGGCAATACGACGAGCCATTGTTTTTTCATAATCATCGAAATCACCATCAGCAGCACCAATCGCAATAACTAAGCGCATAATCAAACGTGCCGCTTGCTCATTACCTTTCATTTTTCCTATGGCTTCAAATGCAGTTGCTTCCCCTAAATCATGATCAAATTCTAATTGCGTCACAAAATCACCAAAAGCGGTAATAATTTCAGTAGTTTTAAATACGGTTAAAGGCTCATAATTGCCAATAAATTTAAGCATTTTTTTCTTTTCATCAGGAGTAATTTCTCCATCTGCTAATGCCAATAAAGCCGAACCTGCCATCGCTGCATTTAAAAAGTTTTTATTCTTAAACTTTAATGCTTCTGATTTTAATTCACCCACTTTATCTTTTAAATTACTCATTAAATCACTTAAACTCATTACTTTCTTCCTAGTTGGTGTTATTGTTACAAAGTTACATCTTTAATTAATGCCACTGCTCGATAAGCTAAATCTGCTTGATAGATAAGGGGCACTTGCTTTTCAGCCGCTAATACTTTTAGATGCGCCACAGCATTATCGCGCTCATCTCTCAATAAGATTATATCAGGAACACGGCGTAATAGTACCCGCGTTGACTCTCCGATACCTGGCTTGATGCGGTTTTCATCACTGATAGAGTACTGTTTTTTTATTGTACTCATAAAATGCTGGGATTTCTGTTGTAGCTCAGTGCTATTAAACGCTATGCTCGCAGGGTTTACCCCTTGTTGCCACGCTACCTTGATATATTTTAGTAATTCTGCCACAAACCATTGCGATAAATCTGCTACGGCAAATTCCTGATAAAACACACAACCATGAAAATCTTCTCCAGCAATATAATCTGCAT
>WTCN01000026.1 GCA_013138555.1 Methyloprofundus sp.
CTGGAGATTTTGTAACGGTAGCTGAAACGTCAATATGGAATTGGCAACAAGGTGCAATGCTGCAATGGTCACCCACTGATCCTGAAAATACAATTATTTATAATGACTATAGAGAGGGCCGGTATGTTTCAATTCAGCGCGACCTGAGTTCTAACGATGAAGTCATTTATGACCTGCCTGCCTACGCACTTACTCAAGATGGCCAATATATTTTTAGTCTTAACTTTGCCAGATTGTTTGATAAAAGACCTGGCTATGGTTACGCAGGCTTAGCCGACCCTTTCGCTGAGCAAAAACACCCTGATAAGGACGGAATCTTTAGGTTAGACACTCAATCAGGGAAGTCTGAATTAATCATATCCCTTGACCAGCTAGCAAACCTTAACCCGCTACCATCCATGACAGATCACTATCACTGGATAAATCACATTCAAGTCAGCCCTGGTAGCTCAAGAATAGCATTTTTTCATATATGGGAGAGTGGTGAAACGTCATGGGATGTACGCTTTTATACATCAAAAGTTGATGGTACAGACCTTAAGTGCATCTTAGATACAGGTGATATTTCACATTATGACTGGAAGGACGAAAAAACCATTTTGGCCTGGGCAAAACACCCTGATGGAGGCGCAACCCATTTTCTACTCTGTGATATTGAAAGTGGATCTATAGAAATTTTTGCTAAGGATAGTTTAAAAGTTGACGGACATTGCAGCTTTTCTCCTGATGGCCTTTGGGTACTTAATGACACATACCCTGATGAGTACAATTTACGTACTTTAATGCTTATTCGTATCTCTGATCAAAAACGTATAGATTTACAAAGTTTTTATTCACCTAAAGAAAAATGGTGGGGTGAAATCCGTTGTGATTTACACCCAAGATGGAATCGTAATGGAAGCAAAATCTGCATTGACTCGGTTCATACAGGGACAAGACAAATGCACTCAATTGATTTAGAAGGTATTATCTAGTGAATAAGATAATCATTCTAATGTATCATATTCTTGATACCCCCAAGACGGACAAAGAAAGTAAATACTGCTGCTTACCTAAAAATTTTTCAAAGCAAATGAGCTTTCTAGCTAATTCAGATTATTCACTCATTAATCTTGATGATGTTGATGACATTTTATCAGGTAAAAAAGTCATGAATTCTACTTGTGTTGCAGTGACATTTGATGACGGTTTTGAAGATTTTTACCACAACGCCTTCCCTATCTTAAAAAAATTCGATATTCCGGCAACACTTTTCATGGTTGCTGACAGGGTTGGTCAAAGCAATGACTGGATGCATAAACATGGCTCTCCCAAAAGAAACCTGCTTAATGAAAATCAATTAGCCGATATTTCAAACTCTGGCGTACTTATTGGTTCGCACACATGTACTCACCCTAAATTGAATGAAATATCCTTAAACAAGGAAATGCTAGAAAATGAAATTTTCAATTCCAGGCAAGCACTGGAAAAGCAACTTAATAAAAAGGTTGAGCATTTTGCATATCCCTATGGATTATTTGATGAAGAGGTTGTTCAAGTCGTTAAAAATGCAGGATATAAAACTGCATGCTCAACACGTTCAGGCTTTAACCGACTTGAAATTCAGCCATTTTTACTCCGCAGAATTGAGGTTTTTGGAAGTGATAACCTATGGCAGTTTAAACAAAAATTAAAGTTTGGAACCAATGACATGCCACTCACCTTTCACCTGAGTTATTATTTATCTAGATTTAAAGAAAAGTTTTTGAGGTAGTTAAACTATGGATTTTACAGTAATTATTTGCACTTATAATCGCGAGAAGAACCTTCCTGCTTGTATCACTGCGCTTGAACAACAAGAGCAAACTAGCAGTATAAAATGGGAAGTTCTTATCGTTGATAACAATTCCTCAGACGATACAAAAAAGACAGTGGCAAGGCTTGCCGAGCAGTCACCTCTGGAAATTCGCTATGCCTTTGAACCTCAGCAAGGTCTCAATCATGCTAGAAATTTAGGCATGAAAGAATCAAAAGGAACTTATTTTACCTATGTTGATGACGACATTACCGTCTCAAAAAGCTGGTTATTTTCCATGCATCATGCATTGACGATAAATGATGCTGATGCCATGGGGGGAAGAATTCACTTAGACCCGACAATTCAATTCCCCTCCTGGATAAGTAAAAACCCAGAAATGTTCGGCTTCCTCGGTTTTCAGGACTTTGGTGAGCAAGCAATGCAAGTTGATGGTATTAAGCGCTACCCTTTTGGTGGGAACATGGCTTTTAATCGACGCGTCATTGAAACAGTTGGCTTCTTTAATACAAAATTAGGTAGAAAAGGAGAAGGTACGAAAAAAAATGAACTTTTCAAGGGGGCAGAAACTGATTACTTTCATCGCCTTGTAGCACTCGGAAATGCAAAGATTTTTTATACTCCTGATGCAATAGTTTATCACCACATACTTCCTTTTCAGTTAAAGAAAGGTTATTTTTTAACCATACACCAGAATGCAGGCTATCAAAAAGCTTTTCACGACCCTACTCAGTACCCTAGATCTCTAGGCGGTGTGCCATTATTCCTTTTCCCTCAAACCCTGAGAGCATTGGGTAAATATATCTCCTTAATTATTTCACAAGGAATGGATATGGCCTTTAGGCAAAGAATGACTCTGCATCACTTTATTGGGCAGGTACTGGGTTACAATGCTAGCTATCGACAAGCCGACACACCCTCTCAATGATCAGTTTACAAATTCTAATCTGCACTCATAATCGAGTTGCACTATTACAACGGACGATTGATTATTTAAATAAAGTGGCTCGCCCCGATAATTATGACATAAAGATTTTTGTGGCTGCCAATGCCTGTACTGATAATACCTGTCAATATTTAAATAATTATCAACAATCGGCAAAAAAAGATGAACTCCCACTTGAGTGGATTGCTGAACCTACTCCGGGCAAGTCAAACGCATTAAACAGTGCCATTCCTAAGCTAAATGCATCCATCATTGCAATGGTTGATGATGACCATAGAATAGATGATAATTACCTAATAGCAATTAGTAGCGCTGTCGCTAGGCATCCTGAAGCAGATTTTTTCTGTGGAAAAATCATTCCGGATTGGGATGGTAACGAGCCGTCATGGGTACATGAACAGGGAAAATACCGTATTTACCCCCTACCCGTGCCTCGCTTTGAGCTAGGCGAACAATCCATTAGGGTCACTAGGAAGATAGCCGTTCCTGGCGGTGGTAACCTAGTCATAAAAAAAGAGTTATTTGGCAGAATTGGTAATTTTTCGACTGAATTTGGCCCAGTTGGTCATAACCTAGGTGGTGCTGAAGACATTGAATGGGTTATTAGAGCATATCAATCAGGTGCGCTATTACAATACATACCTGAAATAGTCCAATATCATTATGTAGAATCAGAACGCATGACACTTGCATACGTCATCAAAAAAGCCTACGAACGCTCTTCATCTACAGTCAGATTGAACGAGGAAGCAAAAAATTTTACCGGCTTGTTCCCTCGCTACCTACTGCGGAAATTTATTGAATATTTTATGCACAGTCTATTTAGCGTCTCGAATAGCGCGCGCAGATTTTATCTGGTTAGGTTAGCAGCTTCAGCGGGTGAAATTAAAGGCTTTCTTATGGCAAAACCAGAATCAATATGAATCTTTTAAAAAAAATATTTGATCGTGAATTTATTGAAAAAAATCTTGTCGCACTAAACCAACGCGGTAAGGAACAAATTTATCAACTCATTCACCCTGATATGCCTGACCCGGTCTTTATCATTGGCTGCTCACGCGCTGGTACAACGGTTACTTTTGAAACCATACGTAGCTCCTCGGATTTAAACTCATTTCCTTATGAAATTCCACAATTTTGGCATAGCCTAGCTGGCCCTTGGAATAATGACTGGTCTTCTGAGGCAGCCTCTGGCAAAGACGCATTACCTGAGCACCGCAATAAGGCCCTTGCTTACTTTTATGCACGCTTAGGTCAAGGACTTATGCTGGATAAAAGTTGTATCAATGTTATGCGTATTAGCTACTTACATGCGTTATTTCCAAATGCTTATTTTATTTATCTGCAACGTGATGGCCGGGATAATATCAGCTCATTAATGGAAGGCTGGAAGCAAAGAGGCCGCTTTGATTTACATCAATATTTGGGAAAATTGCCGAATAAAGTAGCGATTAACCAAGGTGAATTTAATGACTGGTGCTTTTTTCTTCCCCCTGGCTGGCGCGATTATAACCATGCTTCACTGGAAGATGTTTGCGCACACCAATGGATAACGGCCAACCAAATGGCTCTGGAAGCTAAATCACTGATTCCAGCTGAAAAATGGATACCTATGCGCTATGAAGATATCTTCGAAAACCCTGTAGAAATGTTTCAAAATGTATTTCAACAGTTACAGCTGCCCTTTTCTGATGAACTAAAATCGCGTTGTGCCACTTTAAATAAGCGCCCAACCAGTATCGTCAATGGTCCACCAAAAAAAGAGAAATGGAAAACTCAGAACCCTGCAGCCATAGAGAAAATACTACCGACCATAGAACCTATGATGAAGATATTAGGGTATCAATAAATAATGTCAATACAAGAAAATACCAACGCCTTAATCAGCATCATCATCCCTGCCTACAATGCAGAGGCTTTTATCGAAAAAGCACTGAAGAGTGTTTTACAACAAAGCTACCCTCAATTTGAAGTACTCGTTGTTAATGATGGTAGTACCGATAACACGGCCACTATCATTAACCGCTATGAAGATTCCAGAATCAAACTGATTACCCAGGTGAATGGCGGCTTGAGCAATGCCCGTAATACAGGGATTCAAGCGGCTCAAGGTGATTACCTGGCTTTTCTGGATGCCGATGATTACTGGATAGCGGAAAAGCTAGAAAAACAAATCACACTATTAAAGCAGAACCCTGATATAGGCTTTTGCTCTAGCCAGTCGCGCATTGAAACACCTGAAGGCGTTTTTCTTAATAACTGGCCCTGCCCCGAAATTTCCACCTCTACCTTGCAGAGTATTTTTGTACATAATGCTGCCATCACAGGGAGTGGCTCAGGCGTTATGGTGACTAAAGAGCTACAAAAACAGGCAGGATTTTTTGACGAATCTTTAAAAAGCCTTGAAGATATAGATATGTGGATGCGTTATGCTGCCTTTTCTGAATATTGCTGCCTGGCAGAAACACTGACTGTGATTACCAAACGACCTGATAGTATGAGTCGTCATCTGGTGACTATGCGTGAAAGTGCAATCAAGGTACTCAGAAAAAATAGAGTATTACTGGATAAGTCCTCACAAAAAGGCTTTTGGCACAGCTGTTATGCCAGTATGCTATGTGATTATGCCAAATGGGAAGCGAGGAACGGTTTAAAAATGACCGCAATCCAACATCTGTTACTCGCCCTGATTCATGCACCGCGTAGTAGAGGCCGACTGTGCCTAAGCTTATTATTTGCAATTACATTGAATAAGCCACTCGATTAAAGACAAGCTCCCAAAAATAAGATAGATCTGAAATTTCACTTATACCCTACTGCGAACTTCCTAGAATAATTGGTTTAAAAACAATGACACAACCCTTATTAATGATTACCGAGCTGTTCCTACCAACTAAAGGAGGCTCAGCAGTTTCTTTTGACGATGACTTTCGTAGACTGGGAGAAAAAGAAGTTCATATTGTCACCGCAGATGTCCCCGGTGCCAAAGAGTTTGACCTTGAGCACCCGAATAGCATTTATCGACTGACGCTTAAAAGATGTCCCTGGATAAAGCCTGAATCTTTATTAATGTACCTCAACTTGCTGCAGAAATCATTATGGCTCACACTTAGCAAACGGGTCACAGCCATCTTTGCTGGACGCGCTCTTCCGGAAGGTTTTATCGCTTTATTGGTTGGCCGCTTAACTGGATGCAATGTCCTTATCTATGCTCATGGTGAAGAGTTAACAGGCTGGGGACGGGGAAAAAAGTTTCAAGCCATGTGTTTTACCTTACGCCATGCAAACTGGCTGCTTGCCAATAGCGAAAATACGCGCGACACACTGATAAACTTAATTGGTGTCGCACCTGAACGGATTGTCATCACTCTGCCTACTGTCGATGAAGAGAGGTTTCACCCGGACTTAGATGATGGCGATGTCAGAAACACCGCAGGTATTAGTAAAGATAAAAAGCTTATCTTATCTGTTGGGCGACTACAACAAAGAAAAGGTTTTGATAATACCCTTCGTTCACTGCCACTGCTTGTCAAGGAAGGTCTGGACGTTGAATATGCATTGATTGGTACGGGGGAAGATCTGGACTCATTGCAGCAGCTTGCACAAGAGCTGGGAGTTGCTGAGCGAGTACACTTTTTAGGCCATGTCAGTTACGATGACTTACCTCGATGGTATAATAGCTGTGATTTATTTGTCATGCCCAACCGTGATATTGATGGAGATAGCGAAGGCTTTGGCCTGGTATTTCTGGAAGCGGCAGCCAGTGGAAAAGCAGCTATTTCAGGGACTGCGGGAGGAACCGGATCCGCAGTTATCGATGGAGAAACAGGGCTACGTGTTGAAGGAGAAAGTATCACGGAAATTGCCAAAGGTATTGCTTATCTATTACAGAATCCTGAGAAAGCACAAGCAATGGGTGATAAAGCACGCGCAAGAGTATTGGATAATTTTACACATATACGACGCATCAAACAATTACGCGAACACCTTGCCAAAAAAGTTTAAATATTCATAAACAAACTCATCACTCAGCTACATTATGCTTATATTTCACAAATCTAACATTTGGAGGCCCTAAAATGGCCGTCACAATAATCATAGATACCCTATTAATAATAAGTTTATGGCTGCTAGGCTGGTTATTTTTTCTCTTGTTACGTTATGCTACTGATATAAAAAAGCTACTATCAGAGCCTATGCTAAAACATCCAGTGATTATTTTTGAAAGTGATGACTGGGGGACAGGACCATTAAAACAACAGAATGCTCTAGTTCAAATCAGTGAGTTATTATCCCGATTCAGTGACAGCAAAGGACAGCATCCGGTAATGACGCTAGGTATCATTCTGGCTGAACCTGATATTGATAAAATAAAAGCAACAGATGGCCAGGTTTATCACAAAAGAACCCTGGCAGACACTCGTTATATACCGCTCCTTGAAATCATCCATAAGGGTGTAGCACAGGGGGTTTTCTCTGTGCATCTTCATGGAATGGAACATTTCTGGCCTGCCTCACTTATGCACAGTGTTGATAAGAATGCAAAAGTAAAACAATGGCTTTTTGCTAATGACAATCTGCAGACAGAAGATTTACCCTCTGAATTACAAAGCCGCTGGGTAGACAGTAGTTGTCTACCTTCTAGCGAACATAGCGAAGAAGATATTTACCGGGCTATTGACGAAGAACTGCGACTGTATAAAAATATTTTTGGACAAGCCGCTAATATCGTTGTTCCCCCTACTTTTGTCTGGACGGATATTGTGGAGCAAGCCTATGCAGCTCAAGGCATAGAAACCATGATCACACCTGGCAGACAATGTATAGGTCGAGATAAGCAGGGTCAACCCGCCCCTAATGGTAGATATTTTTTTAATGGCGAGGAAAATGAGGGCTTACTATTTCTAGTCAGAGATGATTATTTTGAACCCGCTCTAGGACATAAAGCTGAAACAGTATTGCAGCGTATCTCTGATAAAATAAAGTGTGGCCGCCCTGCATTATTAGAAATGCATCGCTTTAATTTTATTAATGGGGCAAAAAACAATACCACATCACTACAAGAACTAGAAAAGTTACTGCAACTTATCGTTGCTGATTTAAGCGATGCCAGATTTATCTCTGCCGAGCAGTTAGCTACAATCATTAGAAATGATAAGCGAGGCATTAACTCAGAATATATGCTTGACTCTTCTCTGCAACGATTTAAAGTGATCTTAGCCAGAGTCAAATTATTGTTTCAATTTAATAGCTTTGCCAAGTACTCAGGCATCAATTTATTACTTAAATTAGTTTAAACAACACGACTTACGTAGAATATTAATACCACTATTTATCTTAAAACCAATGGAATATCACCAGATATGATTATTAGAACTAAAGCACCATTACGTATTGGTCTGGCTGGCGGTGGCACCGATCTCAGTCCATATTGTGATGAATATGGCGGTAATGTCTTGAATGCAACGATTGACATGTATGCCTATTGCACCCTGGAAGTCACTGAGTGCAGTAGCGTCATGTTTGCAACTGCGGACAGAAATGAACTTTTTCAAAGTGAGTCATTATCAACGTTTGAAATAGACGGAAACCTGGATTTACATAAAGGTGTCTATAACAAAATAGTGAAAGACTTTAATGATAATCAGCCTTTATCATTGAAAATGACCACCTACTCTGATGCGCCTGCTGGTAGTGGCCTAGGCTCTTCATCGACCTTAGTGGTTGCAATGATAAAAGCCTATGTTGAATGGTTAAATCTACCGTTTGGTGAATATGATATTGCCAAATTAGCCTTTGAAATTGAACGTGAAGATGTGGGCATTATTGGCGGTGCGCAAGATCAATATGCTGCCACCTTTGGTGGTTTTAACTTTATGGAATTCTATGGTGACAAACGAGTTATTGTGAATCCATTAAGAATTAAAAACTGGATTATTGATGAAATCGAAGCATCAAGTGTCTTGTACTTTACAGGGATAACTCGACAGGCCTCCATCATTGAAGAGGAAAAGGCCAATACTATTTCCCGAAATACTGAAGCATTGAATGCTATGCATCAAGCAAAACAGGATGCCTTGGCGATGAAGGAAGCCGTTCTGAAAGGTAATATTCCATTATTAGCAAAAGTATTAAATCAATCCTGGGAATCAAAAAAGAAAATGGCATCCGCCATTACCAACGCTGAAATAGATGGCATTTATAATCTAGCCATTGAAAACGGAGCCTACTCAGGAAAATTAAGCGGTGCAGGCGGTGGCGGCTTTATGTTTTTTATTATTGACCCTGTTAAGAAGGTTCAATTAGTCAATGCATTAAACAAAGAATCTGGACGCGTCATTAACTTTCATTTCACTAAAGAAGGCACAAGAGGCTGGAAAATATAATGAACACATTTATCACCCAACAAATTGAAGATTCCTATCTGGTAAAACAAAAAATACTCAATGATGCTAGCTTAGTCGCACTCATTCAGGAAATCGCTCAAAAAGCAGTCGACACCTATAAAAATGGCAATAAAACACTGATTGCAGGCAATGGCGGCAGTGCAGCAGATGCCCAGCATATTGCCGGAGAATTTGTCAGCAAGTTTTACTTTGACAG
>WTCN01000259.1 GCA_013138555.1 Methyloprofundus sp.
AAAGTCATGGTATAGATAATACTCATCACCCAGGTATGTTTGTTATCAAAAATCTTATATTGTCTGCCTAAGCTCTCGCCTATTTGACCAGGAATGATTTTTAATAAAGAAACCGTTAAAGCAATCACTATAAATAAAGCAATTTCTTTAGGCACATGAAAACCTGAACCATGTACAGAGGCTGGTAATATCAGCCATAAACCAAAGACGGCACTGATAAAAGCGATCCCTAACATACCAGAGATCATGCTAAAGCTAAGAATCGGGCCACGTTCAATAGGCGACACTTCTTCAGTACGAATATTATTCATACCAAACCAGCCCAAAAAGGCTAGCGGGACAAGGAATAACAACCAGATAAAGCCTGCGTTCTGTAAATACGTTTCCGTACCCGCTGCAATCTTGCCTACCAGAGTACCTGAGGTAGATTGCAAAATCATAGGCTCTCCGCCCCATGCACCAAACAAACCAAAGGTCATAGACAATGGAATACAGATCTGCATGGTGGTGACACCAAAATTCCCTAAACCAGCATTCAGCCCTAAAGCCAAACCCTGTACTTTCTTGGGAAAGAAAAAGCTGATATTGGACATCGAAGAAGCAAAGTTACCGCCTCCAAAGCCCGACAATAAAGCCAGCACCTGAAACACCCAAAAAGGTGTATTTTGATCACGCAGTGCAAGCCCTGTACCTAATGCCGGAATCATTAACAGCACCGTGGTAAAGAAAATCGTATTCCGCCCACCACATAAACGTATAAAGAAACTACTAGGAATCATTAACGTTGCCCCCGTTAACCCCGCAATTGCCATCAAACTGAATAAATCAGATTTTGGATAAGGAAAGCCCAGGTTCAGCATTTGTACCGTGATAATCCCCCAGTACAGCCACACGGCAAAACCGCATAATAAACTTGGAATCGAAATCCATAAATTTCGATTCGCAACTTTCTTGCCTTCAGACTCCCAAAACTCAGGATCTTCGACATCCCACTTTTTCAAATCAGCCATACACACTCCACATTTAGGATTAAATAATCATATGCTAATTTTACTCCTAATCTGGATGAAAAGCCCCTATTTATTACTTTGACATTAACATATAACACATTGAAAATAAAGAAATAACCTAGCAATCCACTGGGTTATTATGTTTGTGTTGATTCGATACTTTTGCATCAAGTTAATTTGTAAGGATTTTTCTAAAAAACAGCAAAAAACACTATTTACACAGTGGTTTTAATGAAAATTTTTCAAAAAAATTTCTTTTATTATTTAGGTTAGATTTATTTATTTCACTGGCTGTCTTAGCGGTTTTTTCTTATAGGTAGCATATAATGAGAGCCTTCTATATTAAGTATGGAATCACTTAGCTATTGGTATAATCAGGCATGCTTCCAGTCCCCTCCCCTTGCCAGCAAATAATTTGATTTTCCATCTATGAACATCACATAACTGGCGCACTATCGCTAACCCCAAACCACTCCCTCCCGTTTTTTTACTACGCGAACTATCCAGCCGGAAAAAGGGCTGAAATACCGCTTCGAGCTGCTCCTTTGGAATACCTGGCCCCTGATCCATAACACGGATAATTAAATGACCCGCCTTTCTGCTACAGGACAAATCAACGGGCTCATCCCCAGCATAGCGAAAAGCGTTATCTAACAGGTTAAGCAACACTCGACGCAGGGCATCTGCCTCTATTTTGCAAACACCACATTGACTTAGCTCCCAGTTTATAGTTTGCTGCTGTCTCTGGTAATCCGCTACTATTGCTGTTATCAGCTGATCCAGATCGGTCTCAACCGGACGGTTTTTATCCAGCCCCTTGACCAATTCAAGTGCCTGCTGGATCAAGCGCTCCATTTCCTTAAGATCGTTTCTTAATCCGGCAATCAAACGGCTATTATTACTTTCTTCTAGTAATTCTAGTGCAATCTGCATCCGGGTAATCGGGGTACGCAGATCATGAGAAATACCACCAAATAATACTGCCCTATTCGACATTAATTGATCCAGTTCTTCCGCCATACGGTTAAAGCTGTGTGCCAAAGAAACCAATTCTTTCGGACCGGTTTCCGGGATGCGTATTGAAAAATCTCCCACTGCAAGCTGATTAGCCGCTGTGGATAATTTACTCACTGGACGAGCAATACGACGCACTAATAAAATAGTGGTTACCAGAATAAGTAAACAGGCTAAAGCTAAGATACCAACTAATGCCATAGGCGGCTTTGGCCCAATGCGGTCATGCAAAAAACCTACTCTTAGCACTTGTTTATCCTGGATAATCTCAATCCAGAAACAGCACCTTCCTTCCAGGTTTTGTTTAATCACAACAGGCTGTCCAATATGGAGAACTAATGCTTTTTCCAGGCGCGGGATAAAGGGATAATACTGTTTAATTGCAGTAACCGGCACTGGATCAGATGTGATAAAAAGCTGGTGCTCTTCGCGTAGATGCCTCTGAAACTGTGCTTGCTGTTGCTCATCAAAAGAGATCCATGACTCACTTACCATGCTGATAAATGCAGCCATATCATCAGCCGCACGGTTAGACATCGGGATCAACACGAAATACAGTACCAGGAAAATGGATAGGCCGGTATAAATAATCAAGCCAAAGGCCAGTGTTAAACTGGTTTTGACAGATAAAGATTTAGGCCGTCGAAACCAGCTCACGCAGCTGAACCATTTATTACAAATCGATACCCCTCCCCCCATACAGTTTGTATAAATTGAGGAGAGGCTGAATCAGCTTCGATTTTTTGGCGTAGGCGCATAATGCGCACATCAATACTACGATCAAATGGCGCACAACCATAGCCTTTCAACTTTTCCAGTAAAATATCTCTACTTAATACCCGATTGGGATTGTCCAGAAATATTTTCAGCAAAGAAAACTCACCACTGGTGATTGAAATATCCATGACACCCTTCTTAAGTGATTGACTAATAGTATCAAGTTGATAGGGGCCAAAGTTAAATACCGATGGCTCACTTTCAGTCGCTGAAGCTCCCGAACGGGTATATCTGCGCAGAACCGAGCGAATACGGGCCAGTAATTCCCGAGGGCTGAACGGTTTGGCCAGATAGTCATCAGCACCGACCTCCAGGCCAATAATCCGATCCACCTCTTCTCCACACGCTGAAAGCATAATCAACGGAATTTGTCCGTTGCCATTAAGTCGCTTGGCAATACTAAGACCGTCTTCACCCGGCAGCATAAGATCAAGAATGATAAGGTCCGGTGATGAATTTTCAAGATAAGTATCCATCGCCTTGCCATCTTCAACGGTATCAACAGCAAACCCCTGCTTTTCCAGATATTGGTGAAGTAAATCACATAATCCTACATCATCGTCTACAACTAATATTTTTGATTTTTTATTGCTATCCAAGTGAAACCATCCCTTCTGTTACATTTTGTTACAAAGTATATGGAAATAGACATATTTTAGAAATACCTTATATATAAACTATACCTTAAGTTAATTATTGTTACCAATACATAGATAGAAAATTAACCCATTGTCTGACACATAAAAAATTTAGGCAATATTTTTTAAAAAACATAAACTGGGAACGTTATGAAACCAAATTTTTATAAATCATTTGCACTATCGGCGCTACTGACATGCTCTCTGACTAGTGTTGCCGAAGCCTCTGGAAATTATGAGATACGTGCATTTTATGGAGATAAAGTAAATGATGAAGTCGTCGTTATTGATCTCAAAGAGTGGACATTTTCAAGAGTTACGACTGAGGGTAAAACTCCTTATCCTGTAGATCAGGCAGGCTATCTGGACAAAGTCTATGCGATTACTCGTGGCTCTTCTTCAATGGATATTATTGATGCAGATACACTGGAGAACCTTGGCTTACTCCCTCTCAACCATAAACCACGCTCAGGTGAGTCTTATAACTCTAAGCTAGGTTTAGCTCTAATTGCGGGTGCCGACAAACCACTCACCAGTGTCATTGATGTTATGAGTGACACTGTAGTTGCAGAAGCAGGGAAAGATATATTTACAACCCCCGAGAATGGAGACAATGGAGGTACTATTTCATCTGGCCATCCAGGCTGGTTAACTAAAGACCGATTTGTGGTTATTGATAGAGCTAATCGCAAAATGCAATTATGGGGTATTGAAAAAAGACAACATAGATATGGGTATAGACATGGGGATACTTATGGTCAGGATAATGGTGGATGGCATGCATTTTTCATAAATGAAATTGAAACACCAACTTCTGTTCATCATATTCTGCATCGTAATACATCCATGCTACCAGAGGATGAGCAGCGAGTTTTTTATGCGCTAGCGGAAGGTAAAAATACTCTAGTTAACAAGGAAACTAAGGATGATCTAATAAACCCAGCAATACTTGAACTGACTTTAAGCGAAAAGGACGGCCAGCTTTCTCTCACTAATACAATTGATGTACCTGGAGATACTCCGGCTGTAATGAAGTCACATCATGCTGACTTTCATCCGGATGGACAGCACATTTATGTAGGCTCTACTGAAGGAAATTTATTCGTGCTTGATAAAGACACTGGAGAGTTAATCAGTACTATCGCAACTGGCAAAGGCACTGGACACACACGTTTTGTTCCAGCACGAAAGCTAGCGATTGTTACCAATCACGATGATGATTTTGTGACTGTTATTGATACAGAATCTCATACCCTACGTGACACTATTAAGTTCGATAAGCTCGACTTTGTAAATGCAGTGCCTGAAGTTAACCAGATTAAACAATCTCATACTAGCTATGTTAGCCCTGATAATATGTATTATTACGCATTTGCCAGTGCCTACGGTATCTTTTTTGAAATAGACCTAAGTAAAGAAAAATTAGAAATAACCAATACTCTATATACTGATGGAGTGCCCGTTCAGGGATCTTTTCTTAATTCGGATTATTTCTCCTCCTCTGCTACCCATTCTTCTAGCGGAATGTAGAACAGAAAAATTTTAAGTTAATCTGGAAGCATTTTTTTATTTGGCATCTTTCATTTATCAGTTTACAGTTTCGTTTTGTAGCCGGTATGAAGCCTAAGCGTAATACGGGAAATCAACGTTTCGAATGTCCCGTATTACGCAAGCTCCATACGGGCTACGTTTATATTCTTGATTCATATAGATTATCGAAGTGTAAACTACTTTTATGGTCATATGAAAGGTGTCAAATTTTAATTATAAAAAATCTGTGTCTTCTAAGGTAAGAATAGCAAATTTCTTAGGCTTCATTCCACCTCTTTTAAAAACTCAACCGCCAGCTTTCTATCGTTAAGTGAGAAGCATTGCATATCAATATTTTTAAAAATTTTATCTTCAAGCTCAACAATTTTGTGCAACCATTGTTTATCTGTCACTACTGCTACCTTATCAAAATTTGTTATACCATTAGCATAAAGGAATTTGAATTTTTCGACCATGGCATCAAATTCAACACCTGTAAAACTATCAATCTCTTGGTATAAAGAAACTTTCCCGTAGCGCTCAATTTTTCTCTTAATAGCAGCAAGAGCCTGTTTCATTTCATCTTCAGTAATCTTTCCAGTCAATCGATAAGCAACAGCCTGTTCAGCCTCAATATCTAGCATTTCTAACATTACCTTTACCTCCTGCCACCAAATAGTGAGCCCATAATTCCCCTGACTATCTGCCTGCCTAATTGACTACCCACACTACGCGCCACACTTTTTAACATTGCCTCTCCTGCGGATTGCCGCCCACGATGACTCTTGGGCTTTTGCGTCTGTTCGGCAATCTCAGCCATTCTTGCTGCTTTTTGTTTCAGTAGTTCATACGCTGATTCTCGGTCAATCTCCTGATCGTAACGACCTTTATAAGGAGAACGCTCAATGATTTGCAAGCGCTCAGTTTCATTCAGCGCACCAATTTGTGATTCTGGCGGACGCACCAAGATTCTTTCAACTGGGGTCGGGCTACCATCCTTATTGAGTACTGATACCAGAGCCTCTCCTGTTTTCAATTCCTTAATCACCTGAGCTGTATCCAGCTCTGGATTACTACGAAAGGTTTCCGCGACTGCTTTGATCACTTTTCGATCTTTAGGCGTATAAGCTCGTAATGCATGCTGAATCTTTAGGCCTAATTGACCGAGTACATCTTCTGGAATATCCAGTGGGCTCTGACTAATAAAATAAATACCGACACCTTTAGAGCGTATCAGGCGGACAATCTGTTCAATTTTATCAACCAGCACTCTTGGTGCTCTATCAAACAATAAATGTGCTTCATCAAAAAACAAGACTAATTTAGGCTGCTCAGCATCACCCACTTCGGGCAAAGTTTCAAATAAGTCAGATAATAACCATAGCAAGAAAGCCGCATACAAGCGTGGTGATTTAGAGGATAAATCCGTTGCATCCAGCACACTGATAACACCATGACCGGAAAAGTCGGTACGACAAAAATCATCTAGCTGTATCGCCGGCTCAGCAAAAAAATCACTCGCCCCCTGCTCTTCCAGTACCAGTAAACGCCTTTGTATCGCACCTATACTGGCTGATGAAATATTACCATAATCCGATTTTAAAGCCTTCGCATTCTCCCCCATCCAGCTTAGCATAGCGCGCAAGTCTTTAAGGTCCAGTAATAACATCCCCTGGTCGTCAGCTATTTTGAAACAGCTATACAGAATACCCGTTTGAGTATCGTTTAACTCCAGTAAATGACTGAGCAACAAAGGCCCCATATCTGAAATAGTGGTACGTACGGGATGTCCATTACGCGCAAATATATCCCAGAATACGGTGGGATTGGCACGAAACTGAAAGTTATCGACTCTGACTTGCTGCACACGTTGAGTGATGTTCTCGTGCCCCTGCCCTGATTTGGCAATACCTGATAAATCGCCTTTAATATCTGCCATAAAAACGGGGACACCCAGGCGCGAATAACCCTCTGCCAGAATCTGTAAAGTCACTGATTTACCCGTTCCGGTTGCACCAGAAATCATCCCATGACGATTTCCCATCGCAGCATCCATGATTACCTGGGTTTTCTTATTCGCACCAATCAATATTTCCTGCATGCCTGTTCCTTTTTAATACCTGTATCTATATTGTTTTTGCAGGTGCTAGCCACGCCCTACAATTATCTTTTGAGGCACTCTAACATACCCTATCTGCTATATTATTTTTGCAACCAAACAAGAGCTTCGTTACTGTTTTCAAAATACTTTACCTCTCCAGAGACAAACCATGAGCCAATTTTTGCAGTGTACTCCTGCCATCGTTTGTTACCAAAAATGGCAATTTTATCGAATTCATTACCATGCTTTAAGCCTAGCTTAAAATCATCCCATGCCGCTCTTAATTCCCAGCCTTCCAGCTCTGAGCCATCAATAAAAACCTTTACTTTCGGATCTTTAACACTTTCCAGTGCAGAATCAATAATTGGGTTGATTGTTTCATAATCCTCATGTGTCAACTTTCCCGTTGCTTTTAAAGAAAGAAAAAAATCATTACCTACTCTTTCAATACCAATGGAAAGTCCATGTCTCGTTATCGTCATAATATTGCCTCTATTGAACTTCTGCATCTAAATTACTTTCATCACCGACATACAAAGCTGTCTTCCAGTTTTCTAAAATAGTGCGTGATTCTTTGAAATAACGAATTGAAATAACGGTTTTTCCCCCTTCTTGATAGAATAAAGTTCTGCCCCCCCCACTTTGCGTATTCACAAAATTACTTTGCCATTTATTGTCTAGACATGCGCCAATAATATCAGCGCCTTTATCATGACTTGCTTGCGCCTGTAACTCACCAGGTGGCTGCCAGGAACAAATATAATTAGTTAAGCCAGTGCTCCACTCCCATATTTGACAATTCCTTGCTAATGGAAATACTCGCTCCGCATTCCAGATTTGCATATATCCTGTACGTTTCGAATTTTTACGTGCACCTCTAAACTGCTTAAAATTATTAGCGTGGTCAGCAATAAGTTCATTTAACTTTACACAGGCTTCAGAATCAGTAAGCTCTTGTTTTTCTGGTGTTAAAATTGCACAAGAACTACTCATAATTGCGCATAAGCTGACAACACTCATACGTAAGCCTGTTTTTTTACTCTGTCTCATTTATATTACCTTTTAATAACGAACACAATACCTTATATGCTCATGAGCGATTACTTCGTGTCTACATTATACCCTGCACTATAAACTATAAATAACCGAGAAAAATACTGAGAATGTAACACTAGCACAGAACTATTAGAATCCCCATAACACTGAAAAATTATAATTAAAATCATTTGGAATTGACTCAACCGTATCATATTCATTACGTATCCCGAGTTTAATCGCCAAACCTTCAAACCAATCGATAGAATGTACCCAGCTAATAATTGTCAGGTTTCTGAATTCACCAGCATCAGTCAAACTTGGATAAAAGTAATTAGAAAGCGTAAAGTGTTGCTTAGCGGTTATATGCCAGACTAAATCAGCACCTATCATAGCTTCAAATCCCAAAGTATTTATTTCAGAATATCCAGTCGGACTACTGGAATCTTCTACGGTTCTATCAAACTCAAAAATACCGGTACCACCAACTCTGCCGGAAAATTCCCACTCATCTGTTTTAATAAATTGATAACCTGGACCAACTGAAAATTGCCACCGATGCTTCCAGTCTTTAAACTCATCCCAGTCATACATTGTCGATGCAAAAGCAAACCACCTGGTCTCTGAAAAAAACCAGTCTTTAACCAGAACGGCATTGACTCGATTATCACTAGAGATATTATCATCCGAAGCAAATAAATAAAAAGATTTGAAATCCCAGCGGTGATCCGCATCCTCATATCGAGTATTAAAATCGGCACGAAAGCTAGCATTAACCGATTGCCCTGATGAGCCTCTCAGGCCGAGAGCTATGCTACTATCCCAATCTTTAAACCAGCCAGTCCCCATAAACCCTATACCCACCTTTTCTCCTTTGGCAAGTTTAAGATTATCTTCAGCAACTTCGACTTGCTGGGTAGCAACTTTAACATTCTCTTCAGCAATTTCGACCTTTTCTTCAGCAGTTTCGGTTTTTAATTCAGTTACTACGATTCCTTGCTCTTCGGCAATATTTTCTTCTGCTTCATCCGCATCAAGTTCAAGCTGGGTATCTTTGATTTCTGCTACTACAGCATCGACCTGAGCTTTAGCCAACAGGGGCTCCGCTTCAGTCACAATGACATTTTTGACTACTAGCAGTCCATCTTCAGCGGCCTTAACTTCTTCTTTAGCAGCTATGAACTTTTCTCCAGCCACCACGAGTTTTTCTTCAGCGACTATAATCTCTTGTTCTTCAGCAACATATTCTTCTGCTTCAGCGACTTCAACATCAAGCCTGATAACATTGACTTCTGCTTCAGCAACCTTAACCTTACCTTTAGCGATTAAGAGTTCTGCTTCGGCCACTATGACATTTTTAACTACTTTAAGTTTATCTTCAGCGACCTTAACTTCTTCTTGAGCAGCTGTGAATTTTTCTCCGGCCAAAATGAGTTTTTCCTCAGCATCCTTGCTGTCGGCTTCTTCAGCCATATCGACTGTTTCCTTAGCAGCTAGGAGCTTCGCTTCAGCAGTATTCACCCCTTCTTTAGCGACTAAAACTTCTGCTTGCGCAACTCTCACTTTTAAAAGTTGTTTAAGCTCTGATTCAGTTAATATAGTAAGCTTTTCAAGGTTTAACTCTTGCAAATTGTTAATTTTAGCTTTAGCTATGGTTTGTGTTCCCAACGCAGGGTGAGAAAAGGTAATAGTCGTACCTGTCTGATGGATCAATTCAACATCTAATGTATCGCCATTAGAAAATTGTATAGATTGTGCATAAGCCGTTGTAGACAATAAAAATATACTCAGGCATAAGAAAATTTGCTTGGTGCTCATAAAAAAGTATTAAAAAATAAAATATTTATTGATCATCTGCGAACAATACATTGAGTGCTTTGGCACGATAGTTAATGCTCACACCTAAGTATAGGATTTAATCTTTAATTAACAATTCTATTA